>DAOUSK010000032.1 GCA_030627265.1 Methylococcaceae bacterium | reverse complement strand
TTTTCACTAAAACGAGGATATTGTGGCTGTCATTGAGGATAATAAATGAACCGCCTGTGGCTAAATCTTCAAAGGCGAGTTTGCGCTCAAATTCATCATTTGCAATAAAGACGCCTGAAGGCCCGCCCACTTGCACACCTAAAACATTGTCTGCACCACAATCGCTTAATATTTCACTGACTGCGGTACCAAAAGGGTATTCATAAATGCCTGGGCGTGTGCAATCACCGCTGATACTGAGTAGTTTGGTACCTTTCGATTTTTCTGTGCCTAAATCTGCAAAGGTTTGACCGCCGACCACGGAAATTTTAGCCGCGGCAAAAAACGTTTCAACATTATTGACCACCGTAGGCTTGTTTAAATAACCTTGGCTAACGGGGTAGGGCGGGCGATTTCTTGGAATACCGCGTTTACCTTCTAATGATTCAATTAATGCGGACTCTTCACCACAAATGTAAGCTCCCGCACCGAGACGAATCTCTATATCAAACTCAAGGCCGGAATCAATAATATTTTTTCCTAATAAACCTTGCTCACGGCGTGCCTGTAATATACGGTTTAAAGGCTCAATCAAGTGTAAATACTCGCCTCTTAAATAAACAAAACCTTGTTTAGAACCGATGACGGCTGCGCATAAAGTCATGCCTTCAAACACCTGATGGGCATGAGTATTTAATAATACACGATCCTTAAACGTACCTGGCTCACCTTCATCAGCATTACAAACTACATAGCGTTCGGTCTCTGATTCTTCAGAGCAAAAGCGCCACTTCATCGCAGTGCTAAAACCAGCACCACCACGTCCGCGCAGGCCAGAAATATTGATTTCTTCTAATGTCTCTGATAAACCGCGAGCAAAGGCGGCTTTTAATGCCTCACCTTGTGTTATTTCAGATTCCAATAATAGATTAGTTTTATAAATATTATCAGCGACGCTAAAAAATTCAGCGGGCCATTCATTAATAGGGACTTGCTCATTAACCAAAGTAACGATGGCATCAATGCGTGAGCGCGTTAAATTGGTTAAAGCATAACCGTTGACCAGTCCGGCAGGACCTTGGTCACACATGCCTGAGCAAGAGGTATTGGCTAAGCTAACGAGGCCATCTGTTCGAACTTCGCCTATTGCAACGCCCAACTGCTCCGAAAAATAAGCCATTAAAGCCTGTTTTCCGAGCATCTGATCGGTAATAGAATCACTGATTAGAATGTCGTACTTGCCGCGCGCTTGTAGATGAAAAAAGCTATAAAATTCGACCACACTGATAATTTGCGTACGTTCAATCTTAAGTGAACCGGCTAATGCCTCTATCGCCTCTTGGGGGATAAAATGGTATTGTGCTTGAATTTCGCGCAATATAGACAGTAGGCGTACAGATTGAAGGTCATGCTTTTCAACCAATTCCTGAATAAACTGTTTCATCGTCTCGGTCTTACTCCGTTCAGTTAATAGATCAGCCTATGCTTTTTAAATGGGGCGTAGGTTTTTAGCCTGCATTTTAAAAGCGGACTAAAGATTCGCGCTCCAATTGTGCTTAAACTATTTCGTATACGTTCTTAAAGAATACTTTCATCGCATGGAATTATCATGAACCTTAAGATTATCAGAAAAGAACTACTTATCACAGGGTTAATTCAAGGCGTAGGTTTTCGTCCTTTTATTTTTACGCTAGCTGAGGATTTAGGCTTAAAAGGCTGGGTGAAAAATACGGATGATGGCGTAATGGTTAATGTAGAAGGTGGGCGATCTGTTATTGATGATTTCCTTGAGCAATTGCAAGAAAACTCACCCATCAATAGCAACATTGAAACGCTGACGATTACTGAGCATAAGCCACAGGGATATAAAGTATTTAAGCTTCAGCCTAGTGAAAGTAAAGGTAAAAAAAGCCTGTTTGTGCTGCCTGATATTGCTAGTTGCCCTAAGTGCATCGCTGAAATATTTGATTCAACGAGTCGGCGTTATCAATATGCGTTTACCAGTTGTAGCCATTGTGGGCCACGTTATAGCATTATCAAGGCATTGCCTTACGATAGAGTTAGAACCGCGATGCAGGGTTTTTCACTCTGCTCGGCTTGTTTGAGTGAATATAATAACCCTGCTGATCGCCGCTTTCATGCGCAGGCGATGGCTTGTCCTGATTGTGGGCCTAGCGTTGAATTATTAGATAATGCCGGGCAGGCACTTTGCCAAGATATAAGCGCGATAAAACAGGCGGCAGACGCATTAAGTAAGGGTGCGATTGTCGCCTTAAAAGGCATAGGCGGTTTTCAGCTATTGGTTGATGCCAGTAGCCAAAGCAGCGTGGCGCGGTTACGAGATAAAAAAAGCCGCCCTGAAAAACCATTCGCGCTGATGTGCCGTGATATGCAGCAAGTTGATCATATCGCGACTGTATCAGCAGTAGAGCAACAGCTATTGCTTTCTAGTGCAGCACCGATTGTCTTAGTGAATAAAAAAAAGAATAGCCTAGATATTGCCGACGCGGTTGCGCCAGATAATACGCGTATCGGCATTATGTTAGCTTGCTCGCCTTTACATCATTTATTACTGTCTTATTGCACCATGCCTTTAGTCGCCACTAGCGGTAATATTAGCAATGAACCGCTGTGCATTGATAATCAACAAGCATTGGGAAAATTAGGGGCTATTGCAGATTTATTTCTACTGCATGATCGACCGATTTTGCGCCCGATTGATGACTCCATTATGCAAGAGGTTTATGGTACAGGAATGATGTTACGTGCCGCGCGAGGTTATGCTCCTATGACCATTAAGTTGCCAGTAACAAAGGCCACGGAAATACCTGCTCTTGCCTTAGGTGGGCACTTAAAAAACACCTTTGCACTGAGTCAGGGCGATTATGCCATCATCAGCCAGCATAACGGGGATTTAGAAAGTTTTGCTGCCGTGTCAGGTTTTAAACAGAATATAGAGGATTTATCGGCTTTAGTTCAGCATCAGGCTATAGCCGTTATTCGGGATAATCATACGGACTATTTCAGTAGCCAATACGCTGATGCGCAACGGGATGTAGCTATTGCATCGGTACAACATCACCATGCACATTTACTATCCTGTATGGCTGAGCATCAATTGACTGAGCCAGTATTAGGTATTGTTTGGGATGGTGCAGGTTTGGGTGATGATGACACGCTTTGGGGCGGCGAGTTTTTTAGTGTGGAAAAAAATGATATTCAGCGCATAGCCAGTTTGCGTGGCTTTACTTTACCAGGTGGTGCGGTCGCTATTAAAGAACCAAGAAGAGCGGCATTAGGCCTATTGTGGGAATTAATGGGCGAGAGTTTATTTGCACAAACGGACTTAGCTCCTATTAACGCCTTTAATGAGTATGAGCTAAGCCTATTACAACAAGCGCTAAGCAAACAGATTAACGCACCGCATTGCTCCAGTATTGGCCGACTTTTTGATTGTATTGCCAGTTTGTTAGGCTTATGTCAGATGTCTAGTTTTGAAGGACAAGCCGCGCAACGATTAGAGCAAAGTATCGGCGCAACGGCGACGAGTGAGCACTACCCTTTAGCGTGGGTTCAAGCAGATAGCTTAAGTCGATTTGATTGGGGAGCTATGTTACATAGTATTATTGATGATTTAAGTCAGGCCGTTTCTAAACCACTGATTGCTTGTAAGTTTCATAATACCCTGGTGGAAATGGTGCTGCATATTACGCGCATAGCGGGTTTAAATAAGGTAGTATTAAGCGGAGGCAGCTTCCAAAACCGTTATTTAACTGAAGCGATTATCACTCGATTATCTGCATTAGATATAGAGGTTTATTGGCAACAAAAAGTACCCAGTAATGATGGTGGGCTGGCATTAGGGCAATTATTGTCAGTCATTAACAAAGGAATATAAACAAATATGTGCTTAGCAATCCCAGGTAAAATCATGTCAATTTCTGGTGACGATCCTTATACGAGGACAGGCGAGATTAGCTTTTCTGGTCTCATGACCACAGTAAATTTAGCCTATGTGCCAGAAGCAAAAGAAAATGATTATGTTGTCGTGCATGCAGGTTTTGCCATTAGCGTATTGGATGAAGAAGAAGCGCAAGCGACTTTAGCAAGCTTTGATGAATTGCAAAAATTAGCGGAACAAGATTCGTGAAATATGTTGATGAGTTTCGTTGCAGTGAGCATGTTGAATTACTGGCTAAAGAGATAAAAAAGACCTGCACACAACCATGGACCATTATGGAACTCTGTGGCGGTCAAACGCATGCCATTATGAAATATGGTATTGATCAATTGTTACCTGAATCTATTTCCTTAGTGCATGGGCCTGGTTGTCCTGTTTGTGTAACCCCTTTAGCTTCGATTGATAAAGCCATTGCGATTGCCGCTTTAGATGAGGTCATTTTTTGTACCTTTGGCGATATGTTGCGCGTGCCTGGCTCTACAAAAGATTTGATGACCGTCAAAGCGGAAGGCGGTGATGTTCGCGCGGTTTATTCACCGATGGAAGCCGTAGAGTTAGCCCAGCAATTTCCTGATAAACAAGTAGTATTTTTTGCAGTGGGCTTTGAAACAACCATTCCAACCACGGCAATGGCGGCTTATCAAGCCAAGCAACTGGGTCTGAAAAATTTCAAATTATTAGTCTCGCATGTACGCGTACCGCCTGCGATGGAAGCTATATTAGCATCGCCAGAAAATAGAGTGCAGGGTTTTCTAGCGGCAGGCAATGTGTGTGTGGTGATGGGCTATCATGAATATTTACCTATTGCGCAAAAATACCAGGTACCGATTGTGGTAACGGGCTTTGAGCCTGTGGATATTCTGCGCGGAATTTTGCAATGTATTCAACAATTAGAGCAAGGGCGCTCAGTGGTTGAAAATCAATATGAAAGAGTTGTGACGCAAGCAGGTAATGTGACGGCACAAGCGATGATTGAACGTGTTTTTAAAGTCGCAACACAAACTTGGCGTGGTTTGGGTGAGATTTCCATGAGCGGCTTTGAATTGAATACTGATTATGCAGAGATTGAGGCAGAAAACTATTTTCAATTAGCCCATATCAATACTAAAGAGCCCGCAGAATGTCGCAGCGGCGAAGTCTTACAAGGTATTCTTAAACCGTCAGCATGCCCAGAATTTGGTGTGCGTTGTACGCCAGAAAGGCCCTTAGGCGCAACGATGGTTTCTGCTGAAGGCGCTTGTGCAGCGTACTTTGCTTACCGCCGCCAAAATAGTGATTAACCATAGGAAACACATAGCAAGATGAGTGAACCACAAAAAATAGAATTAGCGTGCCCTGTGCCTATTGGTCAATATGAAAAAATAGTGATGGCGCATGGCGGCGGCGGTCGTTTGATGCAACAGCTGATTGACCAAGTCATGTTGAAGGAATTTGATAATTCAGTTGCTAGCGAGAAAAACGATAGTGCCGTTGTGATGGCAAATAACGCGCGGCTTGCGTTTACAACCGACTCTTATGTTGTGAACCCTTTGTTCTTCCCAGGTGGAGATATTGGCAAGATGGCCGTTTGCGGTACTTTAAATGATCTTGCCATGAGTGGCGCGCGACCACTTTATTTGAGTTGCGGCTTCATTATCGAAGAAGGCTTTGCTATTGAGTCACTGCAAACGATTGTGCAATCTATGAGCCAACAAGCTAAAGCCGCTGGGGTTGAAATTGTCACAGGCGATACCAAAGTGGTTGAAAAAGGTAAGGGCGATGGGATTTATATCAATACCAGCGGCATAGGGTGTCTGGAAACGCCCTTACAAATATCCCCCAGCATGATTCAGCAAGGTGATGTGGTTATTATCAATGGTGATATTGGTCGGCATGGTATTGCCATTATGGCCGCTAGAGAAAATTTCAAATTGGAACAGCCACTGGAAAGTGATTGTGCAGATGTATCGGGTTTGGTGAAATTATTGCTTGATGCAGGGCTTGAAATTCATTGTATGCGTGACTTAACGCGAGGTGGATTAGTGACTGCTCTGGTCGAAATTAGCGCCACAGCGAACAAGCATATTATGCTACAAGAAGCGGCGTTAGCCGTTCCTGATACCGTGCGTAGTGTTTGTGAATTATTGGGCTTAGACCCTTGTTATGTGGCTAATGAAGGCCGGTTTATTAGCGTATTGCCAGCAGAACAAGCAGAGCAAGCTTTAGCGGTGATGCATGCACACCCATTAGGTAAAGGCGCGGCTATTATCGGCACAGTTGAAGCTGCTAATAATGGGTTGGTCACGATGAAAAATAAAATCGGTACGACGCGGATATTGGAGTTGTTGAGTGGATCGCAGTTGCCACGAATTTGTTGATTTATACTTAGTACAACTGCACTTTATTTACAAAAGCTCATATTTGCGGGTATATTATTGTATATACAATAATATACCATGAAGATTGATTATGACATTAACAAGAGCCTGAAAAACGAACAAGAAAGAGGGCTTTCTTTTGAGTTAGCCCGTCAATTTGAATTAGAAAATGCTGTTATGTCGATAGACATTCGTCACAATTATGGCGAATTACGTTTTAATGCCATTGGTTATATTGGCCATCGACTGTACTACATGACTTTTACAGTACGTGTTGATGCGCTTCGTATGACGTAGCTTACGTAAAGCAAACAAAAGAGAGGTTAAACGCTATGCCAGCACTTAAACCTGGGACTATTTTCCCATCCGATGAGGAAGAAATAGAAATCAACCGCCAAGCGATTAAAGACGGCACATTGCACGCCGCCGAAGAATTAGTATATTTTAGACCAGCTTTTGAATTTGCAGAGCTGCAACCGCTCTTAAAACAAGCTGGCCGTCCTAAAGCAGACATTACCAAAACGCCGATTAGTATTCGGTTATCCGCTGAGGTGGTTAATTATTTTAAAAGCACCGGCAAAGGCTGGCAGACACGAATGGACGAAGTGCTAAGGGATTATGTGGCGCATCATTAGCGCGGTAGGTTGGGCTGACGGCAGGAAGCCCAACAATTCACTAATAAAATTGCACGACACATCTTAGAAATTAAACTTTATCCTAAATCTAGGAAGTTAGAATTCTTAAATAAATGTTCAAAAGTTTGGTAAACAGTTTCTCTCTTTTCAATAATCGTAATTAGCAGGGTTTCTTCTTGAAGAGTATAAATGAGTCTAAACTTTCCGACTCTGATTTTTTTAAACTTACTGTATCCTTAAGGACTTTCACCACTTACTAGGTCATTCCTTAAATTTTCAATCACTTCCTTTAGCTTTTTTTGCTGTTTTCAGATCATTTTTTGCTAGCAATTTTAGTTTTTTAAAAGCTTGATTTGTGAACTTGTAATCCTTCACTTTTAAATGCTATCAAGTAAATTTTGTGCTTGTTTATCAGAAGCAAACCCTTCTTTAATAGCTAACTCTGCCGCCTTTCCATACAAAATGTCTTCCAGTTTTTTGAGTTCTTTATATCTAGATGAAGAAATAATGACAGCAACATCTTTATCTTGTTTTGAAATAGCGACAGGCCCATCTTCTACTCTAGAAATAACAGCGCTGAAGCTTTTTCTGGCTTCTGTTGAAGTAATCGTTTTCATTGTAAGCATACCTATGAAGAATAAAATAAACGTACAAAATATATATCATTTTGTACGTTTATTTTATTCGGTTGTAAGTCTATGTCAAATATTTGTTATTTCTACTTTTCAGCCATCATGAACGCATAATATCTAATAAATCAGGATACTTCAAAAGCCAAGCTGGTCATTACTATTAACAGTGAGATTGCACGACTCGCACCGCCTAATAATTACTATTAGGCGGGTACTTTTCACTGAATAACTATTCTTAGACTCGATATAACAAGGCTAGCAGCTATTAATAAAACTGTGTGAAGTTTTAGTTTTTTTTGGGGATAACTAAAGTCATATAAATGTTGCTCACAGGTATTTATTACCGTTAGATGACAGTTACTCACATTTTCTGTGGATAACTTTGTGAGTTGTTTTTGAGTAACTCACTCAACCCGCTACCAACAAAGGCTAAGCATTAGATCGTACAAATTTTATACAGCTGATTAATGACAACTTACAAATTAAAATAATTAAAGGAACGATAGCGATTTTTGCTATATGAATTGAAGAGACAAGTGGTGAGGGAATAGTTAATTTGCCTGCAAAGAAGCAGCCGGGCTACTATTTTAAACGGCACTTTCATATCAACTCAGGCAATCTAAGCTATAAACTGTCACACAACTGTAACAGTAGCACTTGAATTATTTGGTTAGAATGAGCACTACATAGCTTAAATAATCAAAAATAATGTCAGAGCAGATGAAAAATAATGAATTACTTGAGCTTAAAGAGATAGAAAGCATTATTCAGCAGGATAATAATCGTTATTTATCCTGCGAAGTCCTTAGTCATATTACGTTTAAGGAGCAGTTATTTCCTATTTATGCTCTATCAATCGGCTGTAAAGCCCCCGACGCACCTTGTATAACGTTTACCGGAGGTGTTCATGGCCTAGAGCGCATAGGAACACAAGTTGTACTGACCTTTCTGCAAACAGTACTTAGTCGGTTAGAGTGGGATATCGCTTTTGAAGATATGCTACAACGAGTACGAATTAATTTTCTGCCACTATTAAACCCTGTCGGTATGCTCAATGAAACAAGGTCTAATGGGCAGGGTATTGATTTAATGCGTAATGCCCCCGTGGACTGTCATGAAAAAACAATATGGCTAGGGAGTGGGCACAGAATATCTCCACACATTCCTTGGTACAGAGGAGAGCAAGGTCAGCCTATGCAAGCTGAAGCTCAAGCGCTCTGCAGCTTTATTAAAAATAATGTCTTTTCGTCACCCTTTAGTATTGTTTTAGATTGTCATTCGGGCTTTGGTTATCATGACCAAATTTGGTTTCCCTATGCTAACAGCAAGTTAAAGCCTATTAAGCACTTAAGTGAAGTGTATTGTCTGCGTCAACTTTTTTTTCAGACCTACCCCTATCAAAATTATAAATTTGAACCCCAATCTCAGCACTATTTAACGCATGGTGATCTATGGGACCATTTATACATGCAATCCTTAGAGCACAACACGACCTTTCTACCTTTAACATTAGAAATTGGTTCATGGCGATGGATTAGGAAAAACCCATTACAATTGCGTAGTTCATTAGGGTTTTTTCATCCAATAAAACCTCACCGGACTAATCGGGTTTTAAGAGGTCATCTCATTTTAATGGAGTTTTTAGTTCATGCGACTTTGTCATATAAAAAATGGCTAAATGAAAGTCATACTCAACGCATGACTCAAGAAGCAATGGAGCTTTGGTATCATGACATTAAATAAACCCCGCTTGGTGCTTATTCGAGGCTTGTTGCGTGAACAACGACATTGGGGTGAATTTACCCATATTTTACAAGCAAAATTTCCCGATACAAAAATCATCACCCTTGATATTCCTGGTAATGGTTGTTTAAATCTGCAAACCAGTCCAAATACTATTGCGGAACTAACGGATGCTCTGCGTGGTCAAATAATAGAACCCGAGAATTTAAATCTCATTGCCATTTCTATGGGGGGCATGATTGCTCTTGACTGGATGAATCGGTACCCTAGCGAAATAAAATCGGCTGTTTTAATTAATACCAGTGTTCGTCCTTATTCTGCCTTTTTTCATAGACTGCGATGGACAGTTTATCCATCCATTATTAAGATGTTATGGCATTCAGCGACTGAGAGGGAGCAGCTGATTTTATCACTTACCTCAAACCATCATTCCAGGGATGCTAGGTTGATTGATCAGTGGCAACTGTGGCAAAGCCAAAATCCCGTTTCCTTAAGCAGTGCACTCAATCAATTATTGGCCGCAGCAAAATTTTCAGTAAAGAGTAAGCCGTTACACCCCATACTTATTATCGCTTCAAAAAAAGACCGCCTTGTTGATTATCGCTGCAGTTTAAAATTACAGACTGCATGGGAAACTGATTATTTGCAGCATATGACGGCCGGTCATGATCTTCCTTTAGATGATCCTCACTGGTTAACTCAAGAAATATATTTTTGGATAAAAAACATCTGATAAGCAAAATTCATATTCCTGAAATATTTAGCTAATACACTGTTCTTTGCAATACTTAGCCTCGTTTATCTACTAAGCAAGTAAGGGTTTTTACTAAAACTCTCTCATGCTTCAAAAAAGCGAAGAGTAGTTAGTGATAGCAAATAACAGGAAGACAGATCATGATTGATGCTGCAAAAATTTTAACAGAGACTTATCCTGGTTTAAAAATCAGCAAAGACAATAAATTCATTCTAAAATTAGCAAAAAAATTACTGCATGAAGATGATTTTAATCATGTCATCAACAAAAACCAGCACCTTCGTGGCTTTGCATTCTTAGATAAACTGCTTAATTATTTTAAATTTAGTTACCACATCAGCCCCAAGTCATACGATAACATTCCTTCTGAAGGACGGTTACTTATTGTTGCCAACCACCCGATTGGTACCTTGGATGGCCTAGCACTGGTTAAATTAATTCGTTCTGTACGTCCTGATGTACGAATTGTTGCCAACCATATCCTGTCTTATATGGAGCCCTTACAATCAGTTTTTTTACCCGTTGACGTCTTATCAAAAAATGCATCCCATAAAAAGGCTTACCAAGCAATGCTCTCTGCTTTAAATAATGATGAAGCGGTCATTATTTTCCCTGCAGGTGAAGTATCACGTATTACACCAACAGGTATTCATGACGGTGACTGGAAAACGGGATTTATTAAACTTGCTAAAAAATCGAATTGCCCCGTGCTGCCCATCCATATAAAAGCCTCTAATTCAGCTTTGTTTTATGGCGCATCAACGTTTTATAAACCGCTAGGTACTTTATTATTAGTGCAAGAGATGTTTAACAAACAAAATAAGGAGCTTAAATTTACGGTTGGATCTCCTATCCCTTGTCAGGCTTTCAGAAACAGTGATCAAAGCAATAAACAACTCAGCAATACTTTTCGTAAGCATGTCCAAAACTTAGGCAAGAAAAATAAAAAACTATTATTTGATACTTTTGAAACAGTCTCTCACCCTGTTAATAGTAAAGCGCTAAAAAAAGCACTCTACCAATCAAAATTATTAGGTGAAACTAAAGACGGTAAAAAAATATTTTTATATAAATATCAGGATGATTGTCCGGTTATGCTAGAAATTGCACGTCTACGGGAGCTTACCTTTAGGACTGTTGAAGAAGGAACGGGGGAAGCGCATGACTTGGATAAATATGATATTTATTATAGCCATTTAGTTCTGTGGGATGACAATGACTTAGAAATAGTTGGTTCCTATCGTATAGGCGAAGGACAGAGCATCATGAACACTCATGGTACTGAAGGTTTTTATACCCACAGCTTGTTTGATTTTAATGCCGCGTTCCAAAAATACCTGCCTTGCAGTATTGAATTAGGGCGGAGCTTTGTTCAACCACGTTACTGGGGACAACGTAGTCTAGATTATTTGTGGTATGGAATTGGTGCCTACTTAAGAGAAAACCCTGAAATAAAATACATGTTTGGCCCGGTCAGTATGAGTAATGCCTACCCGCAACAAGCAAAAGAAGTCATCATTAGTTTTTACCAGCAACAGTTTGGTTCTGAACTAGGGTTAGCAACGGCAAAAAAACCTTTTACTATCTCTGAAAAAAACCAACAATTTGCTAAATCAGAGTTTAATGAGGATTACCGAGCTAGTTTTAAAATTTTAAATACGGAATTAAAAAAACTCGGTGTAAAAGTACCTACTTTATACAAACAATATGTAGAGTTATGTACTGACAAAGGCTGCCATTTTATTGATTTTAATATAGACCCAGATTTTAATAACTGTATAGATAGTTTGGTCATGGTAGAGCTGAATAAAATTACTGCCAAAAAACGTCAGCGTTATATTGAGAGAAAATTAGTGACTTAAAAAATCGGCAAGGGGATGATATACGTTGCTAAGTGAGTGAGTTTTTAGGAATGTGCCCCTAAAGTTCTTTTATAGGTTTCCTGAATAATCAGGGCATCGCTGCTAGCTCGATGGCGCGGTAGTTTTAGTTCTTGAATGACTTTATCCTTAGTGTTGTGCCAGTTTTCCATTTGGTATTCATTTAAAATAAACTCAAGTGGGCTAATAGAAAAAGAAAGTGGAATTTTAGCTGCGCTAAATAATTCAATCAGCCATGGCTTATCAACGGCCCAACCATCACTATAGACAGTTTGTTTGCGCATAAATTCGTTGAGTTCAGTAGCGACCTCTTGGACTATTTTACCTTTGTTTTGTAATAGTTTTCTGGATATTTTATGGGCTTTCTCAGCCTCTAAGGTCCAGTGTGTCCAATCAGAAGCGGGTTTAATCAAGCTGCAATAGGTCTCGCCTGAGTTCAAGATAATACCAATTTCAATTGGGTAGCTGGTACTACCAAATCCGGATGCTTCTATGTCAATAATATGTGGAATCATAGCTTTTTAGATAAAGTGTTTTTGGGATTGCTCGCCTAATAGCAAGAAATCATTGACGTATTTATAGCCTAAAAAGTAACATACAGGCAATAACCTTTTTAGATATTTTTAATGGTCGCTTGTTGATGCCGCACACACAAACCTTTAACCCTATATCCACTCCTCTACAGCCAGGCATAAGCTTACTTGAAGCCAGTGCTGGCACAGGTAAAACCTATGCAATTGCTATGCTGGCTTTACGCTTTGTTGTGGAAGATGATTTAGCGATTGAGAAAATCCTTATTGTTACTTTTACTAAGGCAGCCACCAAGGAATTAAAAGAGCGTGTGCGTGCGCGATTAGCTGAGGCAAAGGCTTATTTATCGGGGAAAGTAGAAGGCATTGATGAAAACATCATGTTATGGGCGGATGCTTTAATCACCGCGGGTGAAATAGACCGCGAGTTAATGATTAAACGCATCAACACCGCTTTATTAAGTATTGATCAAGCAGGCATTTTTACCATACATGGCTTTTGCCAACGCTTATTAAAAGAGCATGCCTTAGAAAGCGGGCAGATGTTTGATGTTGAATTAAGTGATGAGGTTAACAGCGTGCGCCAGCAATTGGTCGATGATTTTTGGCGTGCGCAAATCTACCCTCGGCCTGCATGGCAGCTTGCATTATTGTGCAATGAATATAGCACGCCCGATGCTTTATTAAGTAGCTTAGGCAACGTTTCTACTCAGTTAAAAATTCTGCCCGATAATGCTGATTTAGATGCCTGTTTTATTAAAATTGAAAGCTTGATTGACGTTGCGCATGAGGTCTTAAATAGGAGGGGCGCTGAAATAGAAGCAGGTATTGCAGCGGGGTATTTTAGCAAAGCCTACCTCAAAAAATTTGCTGTGAGTTACCCAGAGCTTAAAGACTGGCTCGCTGAAATGACCTCAAGTAAGAAAAGTAATCAACCTAGACCCAGTGATAGTTGTTTTACTTGTTTTGGTGCAGAAAAATTTGAAAAGGGGGTAGTGAAGGCAGGCAAAGGCAAAATCAGTTTTGATAATCCTGTTTTTGATCAGCTACTAAAGCAACTACAACAGCTTACTTTGATTTTGCGTCGTAACTTAGCGCAAACCCTACAAGAGACCTTAGATATTAAGTTACAGCAGCTTAATATTATGTCGCACGATAGCTTAATTACTCGTACTGCCGAGGCTATTGATGCAGAAGGGGGGGCTTTATTGATTGAAGCATTGGGGCTGCAATATAGCGTTGCCTTGATTGATGAATTCCAAGATACCGATCAAATACAATGGAGTATTTTCTCACGTCTTTTTTCATCGCCTAAACAGGCTTTATATTTAATTGGTGATCCAAAACAGGCAATTTATAAATTCCGTGGCGCGGATATTCATACCTATTTGCTGGCAAAAGAACAGGCCACGCAGCAGTATACCTTGGCGCACAATTGGCGGTCGCATCCTGATTTAGTCGAAGCTATTAACCAGTTATTTTTGCTGAATGAAAAGCCGTTTGTTTTTTCTGGTTTAGAGTTCAATTCGGTTGCACCCGCATTAACGGCTGAACAAGGGCGCTTGGTTGAAAATGGCCAAGTGTTATCACCGTTAGCTTTATGGCAGCTAGAAGAAAGCACGGATACGAACGGGCATTGGAGCAGTGGTAAAGCAGCTGAGGCTTTAAAACAGGCAATTGCGAAGGAAGTATTACACTTATTAACAGCGGATGTACTGTTAAAGAAAAAGCAAGAAGAAAGGGCGTTAAAGCCCGCTGATATTGCTATTTTGGTGCGTAGTAATGCGCATGCGGAGTTATATCAGGCGGCTTTAAAAGAGCTGAATATTCCTGCGATTATTAATAGTAGTGGTTCTGTTTTCAAACAACAGGAAGCGCATTATTTGCTTTGTTTAATGAAAGCCTTAGCTGCGCCTGGAAATTTAGATTTATTAAAGCAGGCGCTAACTTTGCCTTGGTTTGCTTTAGACGGGCAAGCATTAAATCAGCTATTAGATGATGATGTGCAAATAAGTGGCTGGATGCAGCGCTTTCAAGATTATCATGTGTTGTGGCAGAAAAAAGGCTTTATGGCGATGATGTTACGTTTATTAAGCCAAGAGCAAGTGCGGGTTAATATCGCTAAAACAAAAGCGGCGGAAAGACAGCTCACCGATTGCCAGCATTTATTAGAATTAGTTCAGCAAGCAAGCTTAGATGAGCATTTAGGCCTACATAAAACGATTGCATGGCTGGAAAGCGCCATGACCGCAGAGAATAGTAATGATGAGCAACAGCTGCGTCTAGAAAGTGATGCGGATGCGGTAAAAGTTATTACCATGCATCGCTCTAAAGGTTTGGAATATCCGGTGGTTTTCTGCCCGTACCTTTGGAATAGAAAAAATAGATTAGCCAGCGAAAAGCATTTGATTAACTGCCATAAAGACGGCGAGATGATTGCGGATTTAGGTTCTGATTTATTTGATGAGCATCGAGAAATTGCTTTAGAAGAAGAGCTGGCAGAAGATTTACGCCTTGTTTATGTGGCATTAACGCGGGCTAAATATCGCTGTTATACGCCTTGGGTGAATGTGCGTGGCAAGGAGAAAGTCAATGAATCGGCTTTTGCTTATTTATTATCCAATACAGACAGTTTTGCAGCCTTTGATTTTTCTGAGCAGCAACAATTTTTACAAAGCTTGGTGGAGCAATATCCCGATTATTTTTCTTATGATTTAATTCCTGCTGAGACAGAATTAATCGATAGGTATCAGCCTAATACAGAAATAGTCGAGCTAACGGCTTTAGAGCGGCAACGAAAGCTTTATACCACTTGGCAAATGAGTAGTTACAGTGCTTTAGCGCATTTGAGTGAGCATGACAGCGCAGAGTTACCAATAGATAAAGCAGAAGAAGGGCATGATAATGCGATGCTTGCCGAGGGCGAATCACTCTTGTTAGCAAAGGGCGCGCAGACGGGAAATATGATCCATGAATTATTGGAATATTGTCGTTTCAAAGCACTAGAGGATAGGCAGGATTTTGATAAATTAAGAGATTCAGCTTGTCAGCGGTATGGTATAAAAGTGGAATCGCCTGAGGTGATTAATGAGCTTTTATACCAAACAGTCAGTACCGTTTTAAACGCAGATGACGATGATTTTTACTTAGCTAACCTTAAGGAGTCAGCTTGTTTAAAAGAGATGCCCTTTTATTTGAAATTAACTGATTTTTCTACAGAAAATGTGAATTTTTTGTTACAGGATGAACCGACCGTTCAAGCCTTATCTTTTAAGCAGATGCAAGGTTACTTGACAGGGTTTATCGATTTAATTTGCGAATATAAGGGGCGTTATTTTGTGATGGATTATAAAAGTAATGCTTTAATCGACTATAAAGAAGATAACTTGATAGAGGCGATGCGCGAGCATAACTATGGGCTACAATATTGGATTTATAGTGTGGTGCTACATTGTTATTTAAAAAAGCGCTTGGAGAATTACCAGTTTTCAGAGCATTTTGGCGGCGTGCGTTATCTATTTGTTAGAGGAATGCAGAAAGATACCCCAATGAGCGGTGTTTTTAGTGCATTACCGGATGAGCAAATTTTAGAAGAATTAAGTGAAGTATTTTCTGATTAATTTAGACTAGTTTGGCGTAGGATGGGTAGGATGGGTAGGATGGGTAGAGCGTTTTTTGCGAAACCCATCATTTTATTTACGATAAAAGAAAATAGACATAGCCATTAATAGAGGAATATTATTTTGCAACAATCGATTACTTTTGATATTGACCTTATTAAACGCTATGACAAAGCAGGGCCTCGTTATACATCCTACCCAACAGCAGTTGAGTTTAGTGAAGATTTTAAGGCAAATAGTTATCGTGAACAGATTGCTATTTCTAACCAACGCGGAGGCCCTTTATCTCTGTATTTTCATATACCGTTTTGTGACACCGTTTGTTACTACTGCGCCTGCAATAAAATTATCACCAAAAACAGAGATCATGCCGTACCGTATTTAGCTAATTTACATAAAGAAATTAAGCTGCAAGGTGAGTTGTTTGATGCAAATAGAGTGGTCGAGCAATTACACTGGGGCGGTGGAACGCCGACGTTTATTAGCCATGAACAAATGCGTGAATTAATGGCAGTAACACGGCAGTCTTTTAATTTGGCGGATGATGATAAAGGTGAATTTTCCATAGAAATTGACCCGCGTGAAGCAACGGCTGAAACCATTAAAGTGTTACGTGAAATTGGTTTTAATCGCATTAGTTTAGGTGTGCAAGATTTTAATCCTAAAGTACAAAAAGCAGTTAACCGAATTCAAACAGAGGCTGAAACCTTTGCTGTGATTGATGCCGCGAGAAGTAATGGCTTTCGTTCGGTCAGTTTAGATTTAATTTACGGTTTGCCACATCAAACGCCAGAAAGTTTTGCTGAAACTTTAGATAAAGTGATTGCGGTTAATCCGGATCGTTTATCGGTTTTTAATTATGCGCATTTACCCGAGCGTTTTAAAGTACAAAGGCAAATGAATGATGCTGATATGCCAACGCCAGCGGTTAAATTAGCCATTCTGCAGCAATCTATCAAACAGCTCACGGAAGCGGGCTATGTTTATATTGGTATGGATCATTTTGCCAAGCCAGATGATGAGCTTGCTATTGCACAGCGCGAGAATAAGCTTTACCGTAATTTCCAAGGTTACTCCACACATTCGGAGTGTGATTTAATTGGCCTAGGTGTCACCTCTATTGGCAGCGTGGGGGATTCTTACTCGCAAAACCGCCGCACCTTAGAGGAATATAATAGTAGTCTAGCTAATAATGAATTACCCGTTTTTCGGGGCTTTACATTAAATGCTGATGATAAAGTGCGCCGCGTTGTTATTACTAAGTTGATTTGCCATTTTTCATTAAGTATTATTGAAATCGAACAAATGCTCGACATTAACTTTGCAGAGTATTTTGCTGATGTCTTGCCACAATTAGATCAATTTGCAGAAGATGGTTTGTTAATACATAACGCAGAAAAAATCGAAGTATTACCTGCGGGGCATTTATTAATTCGTAATATTTGCATGACATTCGATAAATATATGCAGCAAAAACAAGGGCAGAATTTTTCTAAGGTGGTTTGATTTTTATAGGTGGAAAGCGTAGCTGGCTGATAAAACCGCCCCTACTTAATGATAAAAAAAGAGATTTAAATGAAAAAAAATATACTACAAAGTTGGCATAATCAATGGCCGACAATACGTTCAACAGAAACACTAAGTATTGATAAAGGGGTTATTGATCAAGGCGCATTTAATGCGATTGAAGTTGAACCGTTATTTAATTCCGTTAATAAAGCCACAACGATAGCAGGCCAAGCGGTTTTATACCGCTCATTAACCCAGCCTTTAGATTCAATTGTGGATATTCAGGATAAGCAAGAGGCACTCAAAGAAATTCAGGGAAACCCTGCGATTCGGGATAATTTACAGGGTATTGTTGCCAATGCGGCTGATAAGGAAAAGCACCTTTATACTTTGTTTTTTGGCGAGTTCCTTGGCTCAATGGGCAGCGCAAAAGATGCTAAGCAAATTGAAGGCTATGGCTATAAACAATACCAGCGTGGTATTCGATTTATGCTGGAGTTAAGTGATGCAATATCCTCATCAACAGACCCTGAAAGTACTTATCTGAAAAGTATTTTTAATAAGATAAATAGCTTTTCTAACAGTCGTATTTACGCATTAATGTTTGGGCCTGTTTATAATACTGAAAAAGGTTTTAAAACAAAACAAGAGCGAAAAGGTGATTTTTCACCTGCGAGTATTTTTAAGCCTAGTATATTTAAGCCTTTATTAATATCTTCTGTCATATTAGGCGCGTGGATTGTATCTCAAGTGATTACTTATAGCATTCCAGGTTTATCTTTTAGTATAGGTGGGATGGCAGGCGCTATTGTTGCGCCTTTATTGTTGATTTATTTTCCTATTGTTGGCTCATATGACAGGGATAATTGCATTATTCCTCTACGTAATGCGTTTAAAGAATCCCAAGAGTTAGGTGATGCTTTAGAGGCTTTAGGGCAGCTAGACGAATTATTAAGTTTTATAAAATATTCTGAGGAATATGGTTCTGAGATGGTGTTGCCTGAATTGATAGAAAGCGCACATCATAAAATTAAATTATCTGCGGTTAAAAACCCTGTTTTAGGGATGCAGAATAAAGCGTATGTGGCGAATGATTTTGTTTTAGAAAAAGATAAATTAGTTTTTGTGACAGGTCCAAATAGCGGTGGAAAAACAGCTTTTTGTAAAACAGTCACGCAAGTACAGTTATTAGCGCAAATAGGATGTTATGTGCCAGCAGAATCAGCCGTATTAAGTGTTGCCGATAAAATCTTTTATCAAGCACCAGAGATTAGTCATCTGGATGATGGGGAAGGGCGTTTTGGCACGGAGTTAAAACGGACACGCGATATTTTCTTGGCAAGTACCGAAAAAAGTTTTGTGGTATTAGATGAATTATCAGAAGGCACAACCTTTGAAGAAAAAATGGAATCATCGAGCAATGTATTAGATGGCTTTTACCGTAAGGGAAATAATACCTTATTAATTACTCATAACCACCAGTTGGTTGATGTTTTTATGAATAAGGGTGAGGGTATTGCCAAGCAGGTTGAGTTTTCAAATGAAGCGCCTACTTATCGGTTAATTGAAGGCATATCGCGTGTTAGTCATGCAGATCGAGTGGCTAAAAAAATAGGTTTTTCTAAACAAGATATTGATAAGTATTTGGCTGATTCAAAAGGGTAGCTTGCTGTGAAATCCGGCAAATAGCTTATATTTTCAGCATAAAAAAAGCCCCATTTACTTTTAATAAGTGAACGGGGCTTTTTGTGGAGCTAGTTTAAGCGGGGGAGCTTACATCATGCCGCCCATTCCACCCATACCGCCCATATCTGGCATGGCCGGTGCAACACCGCCTTCAGCAGGCTCATCTGCGATCATTACTTCAGTGGTAATCATTAAACCGGCAACAGACGCTGCATTTTGTAATGCAGAGCGAGTTACTTTTGCAGGGTCTAAGATTCCCATTTCAATCATGTCGCCATAAACAGCCGTTGCTGCATTGTAACCAAAGTTACCTGTGCCTTTAGCCACTTCATTACACACAACAGAGGCTTCATCACCTGCGTTAGCAACAATTTGGCGTAAAGGTGCAGACATTGCGCGACGTAGAATATCAACACCGATCTTTTGATCGTGGTTAATACCTTCAACGCCCTCTAATGCCGAGATAGCACGAACTAACGCAGT
>DAOUSK010000031.1 GCA_030627265.1 Methylococcaceae bacterium | reverse complement strand
CCCTTATTGTTAGCAAAAAATAAATCAAAATGATCGTGTTTTTGGATCGGGCTATCCTCAGTGATAACACGTAAGCTGCCTGACATACCCAAGTGGATTAGCAAGGTGCCGCTACTGAAATGTAATAAGAGATATTTTGCCCTACGAGTCAGACTGTTGAGTGTTTGTTGCTCAATTAATTCAGGAAGCTCAGGGGGAATAGGCCAGCGTAAAGTGGGGAAGCGAATAGTAACTTTAGTGGCGATCTGCTTTTCTATATGCGGCGTAATACCGCGTAAACTGGTTTCAACTTCAGGTAATTCAGGCATTTAGCATTACTCATAATGTAGCAGGCTGTGAATTTCGTAAGCGCTGAGTTTGTCTCTTCCTTGCAGAAAATCAAGCTCTACAATAAAAGCTAAGGCTTCGATGCTTGCGCCTAATTTTTCGACTAATGCGCAGCTGGCTTCGGCTGTACCGCCTGTTGCAAGTAGGTCATCAATTAACAAAACACGGTCAGATTTTGTTAAAGCATCATTATGAATTTCTAAGCTGGCAGTACCATATTCTAAATCATAAGAAACACTGCTGCTGTCATAGGGTAATTTTCCTGGCTTTCTTAAAGGGATAAAAGGCAGGTTCATTTCCCAAGCAACCAGTGATCCAAAAATAAATCCGCGCGCTTCCATACCCGCTACTGCAGTTATATCGCGACCTAAAAAAGGCTGAGTTAATTGTTTGACTGCTAAACGTAGGGCAGCAGGATCTTTGAGTAAAGGGGTGATATCTTTAAAAATAATACCCGGCTTAGGGAAGTCAGGTATATCACGAATTTTATCTTTTAATTCTTGCATGTTAGTGCTGAGTATTTTTTTTGAAAAATGAACTAAAACGAAGTTCGTTGTAAGCCAGTGGCCAAATGATACAAAAAGTATCTCTTACCACGCCAAGTGCTTTTGATATTCCGCCATTGCCTTTGCCTGTTATAAGGTGACTAATACAGAGCAGAGCAACGTAGATAAAATGTTTAATTAAAACGCCAGGGTTTCTATTAAGGCCAGATAATAAAGAAATAGGGCCGTTTGAACTGTCCCCCCCTTTAGCGAGGTATTCAAAAACAGCGACCTTTAATTCGGGATTAGACATCACGCCGTAAAGTGCATTAGCCATAATGTTAACGTTGGTATTTGCGTGGAAACGATCGGTATAATACGCTGTAATTTTTTTGTGTAAGAGTTTGGGATCATCAAAATTAGGCATAGCTAATAAATGATTACCTAATAGTTGCACATCATTAAAAACAGCGGTTAAGCCGCCGCCCGTAATAGGGTGACGCATATTAAGGGCATCACCTAATAAGACGGCACCTTCTCGTAAAACGGGTTTTGCCGGCATATAGTGGTTAGGCATGACTTTAAAATCATTGGTGGCGATAGATGTTTTAACGCACTCTAAAAACTCAGCAGGAATAAAAGGTAGTACTTTTTGTGTAATGTGCTCTTTAATCTCTTCTTTTTTAGGCGCTTTAGTACCTGGGAAATCAATTAATAAGCGTGTTTCTGTGCTTGATATGGGATAACAAATAAAAGGAGTGGGTGCTGATAAAAAAACATGGCCATGGCTTGGGTAAGGCAATAAGCAGTTTTTTAGTACCAGCCCAATAAAAAAAGAAGTGACGGTTTCTTTATTATTACTGAGGTCTTTTCTAAAACTAGAGAAAAAACCATCACTCATAATGGTTAATTTTGCTGAAATACTTCTTGTCTCGCGCGTTTGTTTTTCGCGATATTGGACACCTGTGATGACTTTATTTTCATCTTCTATTAAATCAGACACGGTACCGTAAAGTTGGGTAATATTTTTACTTTTTAAAGCATCGGTACGAATTTTTTGTAAAAAACGACCGTTATGTAGGCCTGTTCCGTGGAACTGTGTATCGCTGTTTTTATTGTAAGCAATAGTGAATTTTTTATCATTTTGAAATAAAGCGTAGCCATAGACAGGCTGTGAATCAAAGCCTTCTAATAAATGCTCTAATTTCATTTTCTTTAATGTTTCAACGGCGCCGGGTTGTAATAACTCACCAACAATACGTTCTTTTTGAGTGTAGTCTCTATCAATAATTGCAATTTTTATACCTTTGGGAGCAAGGTAGGCTGCGATAGTTGCTCCGGCCATTCCTGCGCCGACAATACAGATATCAAATAATTCGGTTTGAGTGTCGCTGTCTATAGGTGTCATGTTTCTCTCGTTGCGTGTGATAACGATTACTTAGCAGAAGCGGAAAGCTTATAAAAACGGTTTAAAGCCCAAATAGGAAAGATATTTCGATAAGAGCTATAAGTGATCATGCAGTTATAGTTAAAAACACCGGAGATATTTTCTTGCGCCCAGTCGCCATCATCTTGTTGACGTGCTAGTAGTAAATTAATGCCTTGTTGTATCGCTTCTTTATTGCTGGATTTGGCTGCTTGTAAGCCGAGCAAAGCCCATGCTGTATTAATCACTTGAGAGGTCTTTGCTTGTGTATAAGTCATTTTAGCACAGGATTCGTAGGTTTCACCCCAGCCGCCATCTGTCATTTGCTTATTAAGTAAAAAGTCAGTGGCTTTATTAATGCATTCTTTATGTAAGGACTCATCGACATGAGCTTTTCCTTGCGTAAGTGCTTCTATTGCAAACCAAGTTGCATAAGTAAAGCAGACTGCCCAGCCGCCATACCAAGAGCCATCTTCTTTTTGTCTATTAATAATATAAGATAGGCCAAGCGATAAAGCGGTATTAATAGACTCCGTTTTATAATCTGGAAAGCGCTCTTGAAAATCTAATAAGGCAATGCTGCAGGCTGCGCTACATTCTGTCCATGAATAATCGGCCATAATATCGGCAAAAATTTCAGACGGATTGAGCTTTTCTAGCCATTTAGGCGCGCGTTGTAATTCATAAGTAGGCCAACCGCCATCTTTATTTTGATAAGACAAAATAATATCAACGGCTTGTTTCAGGCGGTCATCACTAATATTTTGTTTGAATATACCTGTTTTTTGTAGTGCTAAAGCGGCGCTGAGTCCTTCAGACGTGCAGTCAGCAACAGGCCAGCCTTGTTCAGCGGTAGAAAAGGGCCAGCTACCAACCATAGGGTGGCGAAAAAATTCTTGATGCGTTTCATGCTCAGCTTGAATTTGCATGTTGTCGATAAAGCTTTCACTTTTTTCTAAGATGTTTGGGAAAAGTAAACCAAGGTCACTTTCTAGCATGGCGCGCATGGTAAATGCGGTATCCCAAAGCTGAGAACCGTTATAGCCACTCATTTTCATGCCATCTTCAGCAACCCATAAATAGTCATACCAGCGAGCAACGTGCTTTTTAAAAGGCTCGGACTCTTTACCATAGGCGTGCCAAATGCAAATAGAATTAATCGCTTTACTAACAGGACCTATATTAAGGTATTCGGTTTGCGCATCTTCAGCATTAATATATTTTAATAAATAGGCGGTGGTTTTTTTTCTAAGCCATTTTAGCTTGATTTTTTCATAGCCATTATTAATCAGGTTAGTCCACTTTAAGATAGGTGATTGAATCGTATAAATATCTTTTTCACAGACTGTATTTCTTTGTTTTTTCCACTGGATAGTAGCAAAGTCTTCACAATAAATTTCTTCACGTAAAGCAAGAATTAATTCATTTTCTGGTGCTTGAATTCGCTCGGCGTAACAGTAGGCCATGGGTAAATACACCATGCGGCTATGGCACCAATAACGGGATGGATGAAAGGGCAGCCAAGTCGGTAATAGCCACATTTCAGGCAGTAGGCTATTAAACCCCTCCCAGTCATATAGGTTTAAAAGGGCTAAATAAAATTTCCCCCACGATGGAATACCGATTGCTCCGCCATTATTTTTGATCCACCGTCGTGCTTTAGTGAGTCTAGTATCTTTCTTATCAACACCTAAAATACGCAATGAGACATATTGCATGACGGTGCCAAACATTGTGGCTTCTCCTTCAATATGCATTCCCCAGCCACCATCAGGCTGCTGGTGATTGAATAAATAAAGCTGCATCATAGCTTGATGAGGTTTAGGGAGGGGGTTGTTAGATAAGTAAGAGGCAATTAATAGCCCTGGTAGAAGAAACAAGGGGCCGCCGTAATCGCCAGCCCAGTGGCCGTCATCACTTTGTAATTGAGAAAAATACTCAATGCCATTTAATATGCTATCGATAAGAATTTGTTCTTCTTTATTGCGTGCTTTTGGTTTTATCGTGGCGGAAGGTCGGGCTTTAGTCGCCTGCATTTGGGATCTAAAAACTTTATCGCTAGCAGAAGGGTTGGCTTCACGATTAAATTGAAAATTTTCAGCAAAAGAATTTAGCTCTTGTTCGGAAAAATTATGAGCATTACTCAGGTGATCGTCAATGTTGTTTGAACTAGGCTTATAAGCCCAAATTTGGCGACCATTTTTACTGAGTAATTGCCAGCTTGAATTTTTTTGCGTCATAAATTATTTTATGGAATGTTTATAATGCTTCTTAATTAAGTTGCAATTATACAACAAGATGAAAAAATTGCGACGATATCACAAAAACAAACATTAGTTGATAGTGGTAAATGGGGTTTATATTATATTATTCAATTACTTAACTTATATTTTATTGTTTAGCAGTGAGTGTTGAAATAATCTATTCTTGAGTTATTAGGAATAGATTATTATACTTTCAACATAAAAAAGTTAATGTTTGTTGTTTTTTTGCTACTTTTTGGTGAGCCATTTTAGTCGGTGGTGTGCATACGCATGATTCAGTGCATCCTATGCTTTAACTCGTAGGACGGGCAACACTTTTTTTATTATGAAAACGAAGAAATAAAAGCTTAGCAAGTATTCATTAGTTTTTACTGGCAATACTTTATAATCAGTGAACATGAAACTTCCTTAGGAGCGAGAGTATTAATAATACCGGAAAGGTTGTGAGGCCAAAAGGCAAGTCATACTCGGGTATTATTGAATTCTCGCTCTTTACTACAGAACTACAGAGACGTTAAAATAAATTGAAAATTGTATTTGTTGCAGATAATGTTGATAGTGAAAAATCAGGGGGCGTTGTTACAACCAAACGCTTTATTGAGTACCTATCAAAAACGGATGATTTAACAGTCGTTAGCACAGGCAAAGAAGCAGAAAATAAAATTGTTTTTCCTGCCTTTTATTTACCTTTCGCTAAAAAACAAATGCAGGAAATGGACTTTTTGTTTGCCTGCCCAGATAAAAAAGTACTGCGTGAAACAATACGGCATGCGGATGTTGTACATATCCAGTTCCCCTTCTTTTTAGGCTATCAAGCTTTAAAAATTGCACGAGAACTTAATAAGCCCGTTGTTTTTGGCTTTCATGTACAACCTGAAAATTTGATGTGGAATATTGGTTTAGATTTTGACTGGTTGAATGCTTTTTTATATCATTTTTTTATTCGTACTTTTTATAGTAAAGCTGATTTAGTTATATCCCCGAGTGCTTTTGGCAAAGAAAAATTACAAAAATTTGGCTTAAACACACCGATAGATATTGTCTCTAATGGCCTGCCGGAGCAATTTAAAGCAACACAACACGATCGAGACCCTCGCTTAGTCGGTAAATTTGTCATTTTAATGGTCGGGCGATTAGCAAAAGAAAAGCGTCATACCTTAGTGATGGAAGCAATTAAGCAGTCTAAATTTAAAAATAATATTCAGCTTTTTGTGACGGGTGACGGTGCTTTAAAGGACGAATTGATTGCTTTAGGTAATACTTTGCCTAACCCCGCTATTTTTGAATATGTGACTCAAGAAAAGTTAATCGAACTTTTTAATACTGCAGATTTATTTGTTCATGCTTCGGATATTGAATTAGAAGGGATGGCAGTATTAGAGGCCATTGGTTGCGGACTTCCCGCATTGATTAGTGATTCAAAACAAAGTGCATCAGCACAGTTTGCTTTAAATGATGAATTTCTTTTTAAAGCAGGCGATTTACCCAGTTTGCATGCAAAAATGGATTATTGGATTGAAAATGAAGCCGGCTTAAAAGCAGCAAAAATTCCATACTTAGCAAAAGCACAAAATTATGCTTTTGGTGCGAGTGTTGAAGCGGCTCGTACGCATTATCAAGCACTGATTGATAAGTAATAAGCGATGGAAGCTTTCTTACGTTTAGGAATCGCGCTAGGAATATTTCTGCTTATGCTGAGTTGGGAATATTTTTCCCCACGACGAATTTTAAGCCTATCACGCAAGCAGCGGTGGCCTGTTAATATGGGGCTGGCATTGCTCAATATGCTGATTATTCGTGTCACTGTAGGCGGTATTGCTTATCTTTCTGCTATTCATGCGCTCAATAATCAATGGGGGGTGTTAAATCTTATTGATCTACCGCAATGGCTAGCTATTTTAGTGACTCTGTTGGTTTTAGATGCGGTTATTTATTTCCAGCATCGCATTGCACACATTTGGCAGCCACTTTGGCGCTTACATCAAGTGCACCATACCGACATAGATTTGGATGCCACAAGCGCGGTTAGGTTTCATCCTTTAGAGATCATGATTTCCTTAGTGATTAAGGTAGGCTTTGTTTATGCACTTGGGGCAAACCCTCTTGCAGTGATTGCCTTTGAAATTATTTTAAATGGCGCGGCAACTTTTAATCACAGTAATATTAACTTGCCTTTAAAGCTAGATAAAATTTTAAGATGGTTTGTTGTTACGCCGGATATGCACCGTATACATCATTCTTGTATTCGAGAAGAACGAGACAGTAACTATGGCTTCTCAATTTCTGTATGGGACCGAATTTTCAATAGCTATACGGCTGAACCAAAAAACGCTCAAGAGAAGATGTCTTTGGGTTTGAATGCTTATAGAGAGGCGCAGCAAGTCGGGTTTTTACCAAGCTTACTGCTGCCTTTTAAGGCCTTAAAATAAAACTAAATTCCTTTCGCTTTTTTAGCCCGTTCTTGTTTAAAGACAATAATAATCAGCATGACTAAAAATCCTAATGCGGTGAAAATCAATAATTTAATGATTGGGAAACCGACTAAAAATAATAAACGATGATGATTGTTTATGCTGGATTCCAACTCATTTGTCGCTAAAGTAATATCTAAAGCATATAAACCTGCTTTAGAGAATTGATGACGAATCGTTAAGCTATCCTTAGCTTCGACTAAATGATTTTTAAAAGCATTATCATAATCAAATAAAATATCCCAATAAGAATCAGCAGCCGAAAATTGTAAATCTAGTTTTTTGCTTTGTAGCTGATTTTTAGCGATATCATCAAAAGTGAAAATAACTGTGCCAATAGCAGGGAAGATATGGCAGTAATGCTTACCACCGCCTATTTTTTCTTCTGCTTGAAATCCTCCCAAACTTAATTCAAAGCCACTTAAATTTATGGTGCAATTATCACCATGATCCACACCGGCATGTGCAAAAAGATGTGAAGAAAAACTAATATTGAAAAGAAAAGATAAAAACAGTAAGCGAATTAACATTGCGGGATATTGAGTAGGTTTTAAATGTCCATTTTAGCTGTTTTTAGAGCTATAAATCACCTTTTTAAAAACGGAGTAGTTGAGCAATAGGGGTAGACCAGCTAACTCTTTGAAAAGTTTTTATACCGTGCTCTTTTAATTAAATGGAAAGGGAGGCGAGGTGAAGGCTTAGCTAATGCGTAAGAACTTTGGAACAATTAATATATCAGAGTCTTGGTATGATAAAATGCGCAAATGAATTCAAATTTAGCCCAACTACATCCTTATCCCTTTGAAAAGCTAGCCAAATTAAAAGCGGGGATTACGCCACCACAAAATAAGGCGCATATTGCCTTATCGATAGGTGAGCCGAAACATGCAACGCCACAAGTGATTACGCAAGCATTATTAGACAATATGGGTGCTTTAGGTAAATACCCAACGACAAAAGGGATTCCTGAATTACGTGATAGCATTGCGGAATGGGTGAAAAGGCGCTTTCAAGCGAACATAAATCCAGAAACACAAGTGCTACCGGTTAATGGTACACGAGAAGCCTTATTTGCTTTTGCGCAATGTGTGATTGATAGTAGCAAGCAGGGTGCATTAGTTTTAATGCCTAACCCGTTCTATCAAATTTATGAAGGCGCGGCCTTTTTAGCAGGCGCGCAGCCTTATTACCTGAATACCTTAGAAGGCAATGCTTATCTTCCTGATTTTGACAGCGTAACAGAAGAAACTTGGCAGCAATGTCAGTTGCTGTATATTTGCTCACCTGGGAATCCAACGGGTGCTGTTATTGAGCAAAAAATGCATGAAAAATTAATTAATCTAGCGATTAAGTATGATTTTATTATTGCCTCAGATGAATGTTATAGCGAAATTTATGCAGATGAAGCCAATCCACCACAAGGATTGTTGCAATCAGCCCAAGCAATGGGGGTATCTGATTTTAAAAACTGTATCATCTTCCATAGTCTTTCTAAACGCTCCAATGCGCCTGGTTTACGTTCGGGTTTTGTCGCAGGTGATGCAGATATTATCGCTAAATTCTTTCAATACAGAACGTATCATGGTTGTGCTATGCCAGTGCCGACACAATATGCCAGTATTGCTGGCTGGCAAGATGAAAAACATGTGCGTGAAAATCGTGATTTGTATCGTGAAAAGTTTGCGGCAGTGACCAACATATTATCCGACGTTTGTGCTGTCAAACAACCGCCTGCAAGTTTTTATCTTTGGCTAAAAACAGATATTGATGAAACAGAATTTGCACAAAAATTATTTGCTCAAGAAAATATTACGGTTTTACCCGGCAGTTATTTATCCCGTGAAGTTAATGGCGTAAATCCTGGGAAAAATCATGTGCGTATGGCACTAGTGGCGACCACGGAAGAGTGCATAGAAGCAGCGCAACGCATTAAAAATTTTATTAACAATTTACATTAATTATAGAGAAAAAAATGAACGAATTAGAAAAAATCATTAATGAAGCCTTTGAAAATCGTGCTGAGATTTCACCATCAACGGTTTCAGATGAAGTGCGTAATGCAGTAAAAGAATCTATTAACTTATTAGATTCTGGTAAAGCGCGTGTTGCTGATAAAGTAAGTGGCGAGTGGGTTGTTAACCAGTGGTTAAAAAAAGCCGTTTTACTATCATTCAGAATTAACGAAAACCGCGTTATGGATGGCGGCGCATCACGTTATTACGATAAAGTAGAAACTAAATTTGCTTCTTACACACCAGAAGATTTTGCAGCAGCGGGCGTACGAGTTGTACCTAATGCGGTTGCACGTCATGGGTCTTATGTTGCTCCCGGCGCTATTTTAATGCCTTCTTATGTCAATATCGGTGCATACGTTGGTGAAGGCACAATGGTTGATACATGGGTAACAGTTGGATCATGTGCACAAATTGGTAAAAACGTACATTTATCAGGTGGTGTAGGTATTGGTGGTGTATTAGAGCCTTTACAAGCAGGCCCGACTATTATTGAAGATAACTGTTTTATCGGCGCGCGCTCAGAAGTAGTAGAAGGCGTAGTGGTTGAAGAAGGTTCTGTTATTTCTATGGGTGTTTATATTGGCCAAAGCACAAAAATCTTTAACCGTATGACTGGTGAAGTGACTTATGGCCGCGTTCCTGCAGGATCAGTCGTTGTTTCAGGTAACTTACCGTCAAAAGATGGCAGCCACAGCTTATACTGTGCTGTTATTATCAAACATGTTGATGAAAGAACACGCAGCAAAACAAGCTTAAATGATTTATTACGTGATTAATTTTTAGGTTGATAGATTATAAGCCGAGTTGAATTGATTTTGACTCGGCTTTTTTTATGATTAGGAGAGAAGATAATGTCAGAACCACTATCCAGCAATGCCATCATTTACGCGATACTGTCTATTAATAGCGAAATTAGCTTACAAAAAGACTACCTTGAGTCGCCTGATGTAAGCCCAGAAGAGCGCGAAAATGAAGAAGGTATTTTAGATGACCTAGAACAAGCCTTTATGGAATTTATCGAATATTACAAACCTTATCGACATGCGGATAAAACACTACCTGATATTACTGAGCTATTAACTTCAGAGCTGTAATTTGAGGGATTTATGATTACCTTATATGGCATTAAAAACTGTGATAGCGTCAAAAAGGCGCGCAAATGGTTGCTGGAAAATAACCTAGACTATCAATTTCATGATTTTCGCTCTGATGGAATCAGTGAGGATTTGATAAAAAGCTTTATTGCATTCGAGAGTTGGGAAAAACTACTGAATAAACGCAGTACCAGCTGGAAGCAGTTAGAGACAGAAGACAAAGAACATATCACAGAAGAAAAAGTCATTGCGCTAATGCTGGCAACGCCGACTTTAATAAAACGCCCTGTTTTAGTTGCAGAGCATCATTTTTTTATTGGCTTTAACTCAACAAATTATCAAACCTTATTATGAGCGAAACCTTAGCACTGCTTAAAGACTTAATTAGTCGTCAATCAATTACCCCAGAAGATGCGGATTGCCAGAAATTATTAAGCCAACGCTTAGAAAAAATTGGCTTTATTACGGAAGAGCTTAACTTTGCAGATACCAAAAACATTTGGTTAAAACGAGGCTCAGCAAAGCCCTTATTCTGTTTTTTAGGACATACAGATGTCGTGCCAACAGGCGCTTTAGAGCGATGGGATTCAAATCCTTTTGAACCAACAATTCGTGATGGTCATCTTTATGGGCGCGGTGCAGCGGATATGAAAGGTGGGATTGCTTGTTTTGTGACAGCGGTTGAGCGCTTCGTTGCTAAATACCCCAATCATCAAGGCGCCATTGCGATGATGATTACTAGTGATGAAGAGGGGCCTGCAACGCATGGTGTTGTTAAAGTGATTGAAGTTTTAGAACAGCGCAATGAAAAAATTGATTGTTGTTTAGTGGGGGAGCCTTCAAGTGCTAAGCAAATTGCGGATATTATTCGTGTGGGTAGACGTGGTTCTTTATGTGCCAAATTAATTGTTAAAGGGGTACAGGGGCATGTGGCTTACCCTGATATTGCCGATAATCCGATTCATCGTTTTGCACCCGCATTAAAAGCGTTAACGGATGAGGTGTGGGATCAAGGTAATGAATTTTTTCCACCGACGAGCTTACAAGTGTCGAATATTAATTCAGGGACAGGCGCGGAAAATATTATCCCAGGTGATTTAGAAGTCCAGTTTAACTTACGTTTTTGCACTGAGTTAGATGAAGCGACTATTAAGCAGCGGATAGCAGGTATTCTTGAGCCATTTGAATTGGATTATGAGCTTATCTGGCGGCTTTCAGGTAATCCTTTTTTAACTTCGGGTGGTGCTTTAATGAGTGCAACCCATACAGCGATTAAAAAAATAACCGGACGTGAAACGATTGATGATACGGGGGGCGGTACATCAGATGGGCGATTTATTGCACCAACAGGGGCAGAAGTTATTGAGCTGGGGCCTTTGAATGAAAGTATCCATAAAATTAATGAAAATGTCAGTGTCGAAGATTTAGAGGTTTTATCAGAGATTTATGAGCAAATCTTAGTTGAACTATTGGTTGGATAATGACGGTAGGGTACGCATTGCGTACCTTTCGGTTCTGCTTTCTAGCTGAACATAGCAGGCTGAAACCAGCGTACCAGAACAAATTCCTGGCAGTAAATTCAACCCCTACATAAATATATCCCGTCTTAAAAGGGTAGCCTGTTTTTACTTAGCTGAATTTAAACGCAATTCCATCGCCTGTTTATAACGTAAAAAATGAATAGATTGGAGTTGTGTATAATTATCAACACCGAGCGCCTGCATAGGCACATCAATTTCAGTGACATGAATAGGGTATTTTTCATTATTTTGGCGCAGCATATAAATATGCTGGGCAACTGATTTAAAAATATCCTCATTAGCATCAACTGAGAAAAACTCTAAATCATTGCAATACAATGTGTACACAATATCCATATCTGACTCATAAATTTCACCAGTAATACGAATATTAAAATAGTCCCAAGTGAAGGTTTGCGGTGGTGTAATTGGGCTTACGTGATAGTGGTAATTATTGGTGCTGTATAGCTCATAATATTCAATATTCAGTTCGGTACTCAAAATCCCCTTGTTATAAAGAATTTCTAAAAAGGTCGCATAGGAGGTTAGTAACTGTTGAAAATTGGTATTGTAATGGCATTGGTAAAATAAACTGCCTTTCTCATCAATAATATAAAGATGAATATGATGACCTATATTTTGAAAAAATATTTGTAAGTTATTTTCTTTTGATAAAGAGAATAAAAAAGGGAGCGGTGAGTCTGATAGCACTGCATTACCAAAATGAGTCGGACTAAAGTTCACTTGAGGTTTAGAGAGCTCAGTAATGAGTGCTGTTAAAGTATCAATTGGGGTGTAGCCCAGACCAGACTCGGTGTATTGAAAAAGATAGAAACGTTCTTCTCCGGCAACAATTAAGCGCGGGGAGATATTGTGTGATTGCTGACCAAACAACTGGTCAATCTTAAGGGCAAGTTGTTCAACGGCAGGTGTAATACCCGTGTGTTGTACTGAAGGATCACAAGTAAATTGTAAGTGTACGGGTTGTGATTGCAGGTTAAAGCGTGCAACTAAGCAATTAAAAATACCTTCTAAGCCAATAAATCGAGTTGTTGTTATTTCTCCCCATGAGCTAATTGAAATTTGATCAATTGTTTTTACGAAGTTTTCTTGTGTTTTTTCATAACTAAACACGTTGATGGAATTAGAAAAATGGGTGTTTTTGTATTTTATTAATGATGTATCCCCTAAATTTAACAATAAAAGATTAGTCATCATCCTATTAGGGTAGTGGAAGCTTTGTATTGAAGGGGTGATATTAATTCGATGCTCTAATAAAAAATTATGAATTGAAGTTAATATATTATTAATACTTTCTTCTGATAAAAAGAAATGCTGAGAGTGAATCTGTAATTTCAGTTTTTGTTGATACAAATCATTGCTGACTAGCCAAGTGAGTACCTCAATTAGGGTGCGAGATGCTGCTTTAAAAGGCGTGATATGAGCAGGGTTGTCTTGTTCTACCTTGCCGGGGTATAAGCTCCACACCGAACGATTTAAAGAGGGCGGGGATTCTATTAAACTTAATTCATTAGACTTGCAGCGTATTGATGCGCGAGTGGTAATAATGTCTATTTTGCCATGTTTTTTCTGTAAAAAAGATTTTAGTTTTCGACCAATCAGTTGAATATCTTGATTTTTACTCGACAGGCTATTCGTTTCAGCAAAGCGGCTAACCATTAAATAGTGCTGTTTTAACTGTTGAATAATTAAGTCATTTTCTTGGCTAGCTTTTTTAATATCCCAAGCAGCATTCTCTTTTAAAGCCCGTAGTGAATTTTTATCCCACTGATACTTCTGACTGATATTTTTTAATAAAGCGAGCCGGTTATGTGATTTTTCTGGCTTAGGGTTGCTTTCCATATCCCCCATAATTTTCAGATAAAAACATTGGCGCGCAAAATTTAGGCGTTCAGTATTATTTGATCGTTGTAAATAAAGGTCGATTTTATTGTAGATAAGCACATAAGGATCAAGATCATCCAGTTCATAATCATCTTGATAAATGGCTCTCTTTAATTCTAATGATATCCATTGAGGTTTAGGGAACTCACTCTCATAGCATTCCATGAGTAATAGCTTTAAAAGTGATTTATAAGGGGCATTCAGTGATTTATATAAATGCCACAGGGTAGAGCCAATAAATTCATCCGCAGGAATATCTTCTAATCCACCAAAATCAATAAAATCATCTGGATTAATGAGCTTAGCTTTTTTTAAATGATTAAGATAATGGGTGTAATTTTGCTCTTCTTCAGGGGGGATTAACCACCACACTGGCGTGCGTCCAGCGATATAAATCGCTGTTCGGTAAAATTCTTCTAGTAAAAGATAGTGCTGCATTTCGCCGCTACTTTCAGCAGATAATGGCGTTTTTTTACCTTTTAGAAAGGTGCTGCTATCGATTAAAAAAATATGCGCTTCAAGTTTTAGTGAGGCTGCCCAAATTTCTACGGCATTTACTTTTTCTTGTAATAGTTTTTTTTCATGTTTAGAGAGATGATTTTCATGACACAACCAAATATCAATATCACTATGTTCAGAAAAAGCTAAGCTACTAACACTACCCATTAAATAAATACCTTGAAGGGAGTGTTTATGATTTTTGTCGACGGTATAAGTAAAATCTTTTTGGTAAGATTTTGCGAGCGTTAATGTTGTTTTGTTAGGGGTATAGTGAGATATCCCAGAGGGTGTCTGGCTGGAAATATAACCAGGCAAGTTAGCATGGTTTTGGTGAAATAATAACGGTAGTAAGCTTAAGAATTTTTGTTGCTCCACCAATAAAGAAGACTGAATACGCAGTAAGCGTGCCTGATTAAATTGAATAAAACTCTGCTGAATATGTAATAAGTGCGCTTCAGTAGGATTTTTACCAATCGATTTAGGCATTAAAGTTGTATTCATTATGGAGCAATTAACCGTGTTTTATTAACTGAAAAAAATCGTCTGAATCACTGCTATGGAAACATTCTACATGTGATACACAGGCATAGCCTATTTTTAGCTTAAAGCTATGTTCTATATCAATCGCTAATAGGTAGGCTAAGATGACTCGAATAACGCCAGCATGACTGATTAATAAAATTTTTTCCCCTTGAAATCGCTCTATTAACTGTTGCCATGCTTGTAAAATTCGCGCTTGAAACTGAGTAAAGTCCTCACCATTAGGCGGCGTGTTATTAACGGGATCTAGATAAAATTGGCTTAATACTTGGGAGTCAATTTGCTCTGCGACTTTACCTTCCCAATCGCCAAAGTTAATTTCCTGCAATTCTGGAACGCTAATAAGCGGTATATTTAAACGGTGAGATAAGTCTTGGGCAAATGTATAACAGCGCAGTAGAGGCGAACTAATAATAATATTCCATTGTTCAGCTGCATTTGTGTTGATGGCATGCTGCATTTGAAGCCTGCCTTCTTCAGTCAAAGGATCATCCGTTATTCCTCGGTAACAAGCACCGCCTTCGACAGCACCATGGCGCAAAAGGCAGATAGAGGTTACCAAGGAAGTTGGCATTGCTAGTTAAAGTGCTGAGCGAGCTGTGTTAATAGCCTTACGAACAGTATCAGGCGCAGTGCCACCAATATGTTGGCGAGCAGCAACCGAGCCTTCTAGAGAAAGAACATCAAAGACATCATCAGTAATCATTTCTGAAAAGCTTTGTAGCTCAGCTAATGATAATTCAGATAAATCACGTTTAGAGTCAAGTCCTAACTTAACCGCTGCCCCGACCACTTCATGCGCATCACGAAAAGCCATGCCTTTCTTCACTAAATAATCAGCTAAATCTGTCGCTGTCGCAAAACCTTTTTTAGCAGCAGAATACATATTCTCAGGTTTAGCTTCTATATGTGGCACCATATCAGCAAAAGCACGTAAGCAATTAATCAGCGTATCAACGGTATCAAAAATAGGTTCTTTATCTTCCTGATTGTCTTTGTTATAAGCTAAAGGTTGGCTTTTCATCAGCATTAATAGAGACATTAAATGACCTGTCACACGCCCTGATTTACCACGGACTAATTCAGGGACATCAGGGTTTTTCTTTTGCGGCATAATCGATGATCCAGTACAAAAAGCATCCGGTAACTCGATAAAGGCAAATTGTGCACTTGCCCATAAAACTAACTCTTCTGAGAAGCGCGATAAATGCATCATAATAATGCTCGCATCTGCGGTAAATTCAATCGCAAAATCACGATCACTAACAGAGTCTAAAGAATTGTTAGAAGGGCGAGAAAAACCTAATAATTCAGCGGTTAAATGACGATCAATAGGATAGCTAGTCCCTGCTAAAGCAGCTGCTCCTAAAGGCATGATATTAACGCGCTTTAAACAATCCTCTAAACGTTCTTTATCGCGTACTAGCATTTCGTACCAAGCCATTAAGTGATGGCCAAAGGTAATAGGCTGAGCAACTTGTAAGTGAGTAAAGCCAGGCATAATGGTATCGGCTTGTTTTTCAGCTAAATCTAATAAAGCAAGTTGTAGGCGTTGAAGAACGGTAATAATGACTTTAATTTCACTACGTAAATATAAACGAATATCCGTTGCAACTTGGTCATTTCGAGAGCGTCCTGTGTGCAACTTTTTACCCGCCATGCCGATTAATTCGGTTAAGCGCGCTTCAATATTCATATGCACATCTTCTTGCTGAATAGACCACTGAAAATTGCCCGCTTCGATTTCTTCGCTAATCTGTTTTAAGCCCGTAAAAATACTATCGCGTTCTGCTTCCGTTAAAATGCCAATTTTGCAAAGCATGGTTGCATGTGCGACAGACCCTTCGATATCTTGTGGTGCCATGCGTTGGTCAAAATCGACTGAGGCGGTAAAAATTTCCACAAAGGCATCGGTTGCTTGAGAGAATCGAGCGCTGGAAAGTTTATCTTTATTGGCAGTTGTCATAATTGCTCAGGGTAATAGGGCAGAAAAAAGGTTAATTATAGCACCGAAAAGCGTGTTATTTATCCACAAAATCTGTGTATAACTCTGTGCGTTTTATGTCATGAGAGTACATAAGTCATCCATAACTGAGTTTTTTAGTTAAAATGAACAAATAATAACCAGACTTTATTTATGATGACTTAAGCTATGCGCATTAAATCTCGCTTTAAACCCATTTGGTGGTGTCGAAATCGACATTTACAAACTATTATTCCCGCTTTATTTAGAACAGTAAAAGCGCCGAAACTAAAACGTGAAAGACTGCTAACAGCAGATGGGGATTTTTTAGATTTAGATTTTTGTGGCGAGGGAACGGGGCCTTTAGTCATTTTATTACACGGCTTAACAGGTAGCTCACAGTCCAGTTATATCTTAGGCTTGCAAGCCAGTTTATTAGAGCAAGGTTTACGCAGTGTCGCGCTTAACTTTAGAGGGTGCAGTGGGGAGTTTAATCAAACATCCCGTTGTTATCACTCGGGAGAAACTGGAGATATTGATTTTTTATATCGAACTTTGAGAGCAAGAGAGCCTAATACACCCTTTGCTGCGGTTGGTTTTTCGATCGGGGGTAATGTTTTATTAAAATGGTTAGGTGAACAGGGGGATGCTATTTCTTTATTTGCAGCGACAGCCGTATCGGTTCCCTTTGAGTTAGGACAATGTGCAACGCAACTTGATAGTGGCTTTTCGAAAATTTACCGAAAGCGCTTAATTCGCGAGTTAAAAGACTATATTGCTTTAAAATATAAACATTTAGTGGCTATTGGAGCCAACGATGCCGCTGAAAAAATCAAACAAATAGGTGATTTAGCTAACGTTCAATCATTTTGGCAGTATGATCAACGGGTGATTGCACATTTATATGATTTTTCTAGTGCAGAAGACTATTATCAGCGCTCAAGCTCTCGGCAATTTTTAAAGGCAATAAAAACACCTACTTTATTAATTCAATCGCTTGATGATCCTTTTATGACGCAAGATATTATTCCTGCTAATCATGAACTATCGGAAAGCGTTGTTTTGGAATTAACACAAGCAGGCGGGCATGTGGGCTTTGTAGAAGGAAAGGGGCTGTTTAAGTTTAGCTACTGGTTAGATCAGCGAATTCCTGAGTTTTTAAATCAAAAATTAAAAGAAAAAGTGAGAAATTATGAGTGAAGTGAAAATTCCCGTGCAATCGTTAAAAACGATAGTGATAAGTTCAGTGATTGCAAGTTTATCAGCCTTTTTTATATTGATTGCCTTTATTGCTCCCGCTGAATATGGGATTGATCCAACAGGCTTGGGTAAGAAATTAGGGCTGATGGTTTTAGCAGAAAAACAAGCAGTCATCAGTAAAGAAGTAGTCAGCTGCCCAGCAGGAAATTTAGCCGCTGACTGGCAAGATATTGTGATGATTACCATACCGCCCAATTCAGGTTTAGAGTATAAGTTTGCGATACAAAAAGATGAAGCAATAGAATATGAATGGGCTAGCAGTGGTACGGCATTATATTTTGATTTTCATGGAGAGCCTAAAGGTAATACCAATGGCTATTTTAAAAGCTACCAATTGAGTACTTTAAATAAAGCAGAGGGCGCGCAATTAATTCCTTTTACAGGATCTCATGGCTGGTATTGGAAGAATAAGAGTGCAGAAGCGGTGCAAGTGACTTTAAAAACGAAAGGGCGTTATAAAATAAAAGGCTTGATGTAACCCTTGTTATTTTATGCTTAGACGCATGTTTTCAGAAGTTAGTAATAACAAAAAACCGTAGCCTGTATGGAGGCACGGAATACGGGATAAACAGGACATCGAATCCCAGTATTGCAGTAGGGTACGCATTGCGTACCTTTCATATCATAAGGGTATGCAATGCATACCCTACGTATAATACTTTAGCTCAGAGGTTTTAGTCGCTCTTACCATAAATCGACATCAGGACTTCCTACCTTGTTTGGTACTGCGCGTGATTTTGCTCGTTTACCCATGTCCCAGTCTGGGTTAGAAACAGACAATAGCTCTAATTTAGCATGCAATACATTGCCTAAGTTTTTCAAATCATCAGACTCTAATTCATCACTCCCCGTACTACCTAATAAACTGGAATTCATTTCCGTAATACTACGAATAGAATCATGTGCCTGAGTAATGGTTGATGTTTGAGAGGTGCTTGATTGCACGATTGATTGAGAGGCAGAATTGATAAGTTGTACCGCGCCATGTACTTTTTCTAATTGAGCCGTTGTTTGCTGTGACTTACTCATGGTGTCTTTCATCGCTTCTTGTCCAGCATCCATAGATTTGACTACTTGCTGAGTACTAGAGTGAATTTCTTCTATCATCGAGCGAACTTCAAGTGTTGAATTACGAGTTCTTTCTGCTAATGAGCGTACCTCATCGGCAACAACAGCAAAACCACGACCATGCTCTCCAGCTCTTGCTGCTTCAATCGCAGCATTAAGAGCGAGTAAATTAGTTTGCTCAGCAATACCGTCAATCACTTCAATAACACTGACAATATTCTCACTATTATTATTTAAAGTGATAATTTCACTTGATGCAGACTCTAAACGACTTGCAAGCTGGTTAATACTATCAACCGTATCAGCAACCACTTGTTGGCTATTTTCTACTGAGCTAACACCATCATGAACTGAAGATTCAATGGCATCGGTATGCTGAGTGATTAAATGATTTGTTTGCTCTATTTGCTGCAAAATATCAGACATAGTTTGCCCGTACTGTGCTTGTAATACCGTTTTTTGATTAACATTATTGAAGACATCAACCAATTCTTGTGACATAGGAATTAAGCGAGAAGCTGACTGTCTAATGGTAAATAGGCTCTCATCTAAATGAGAAAACAGTTTGTTGAGTTGTGATGCATAAGGTTTTAACAAACCTTGTTCCGGCGCACGCCATGCGAGATTGACTGATTCATTACGTGAACTACTAGCTAGGGCTGTTGCTTGTTTTTGTAATTCAACTTGAATCAGTGAATAACCACAATAAAGGCTGATGACACTTATGACGATGCCAAAAAGAAAAATGAAAGCAAATTGAGGAAGGCTAAAAGTGCCACCTAAATAACTGATAAGAAAGCTTCCAATCGCTGCAGATAGGAGAGTGATAATTGTCAGAAGCAATTTAGTCATAATTTAAAGTCCTTATATATTCTTTAGTCAAGCTGATTGAGCTAAGTATAACATCCAAATTATGAAGAAAAAATCTAATGTGGCTGTTAGCCGTTACTGAGAGGGAGCGTTTTTAGTTTAGGTGTAATGTGTGATTTCAAGCGGTGCAGTAGAGGCCATTAAAAGTTTAGTAAAGGCTTGTGTATTAACGGCTTTAGAAAATAAAAAACCTTGTCCAAATTGGCAGTTTAAATCTCTTAATAAGAGTGCTTGATTTTCTTTTTCAATACCCTCTGCTAAGGTATTAATGTTTAAGGCATGTGCCATCTTTATAATCGCTTTAATGATTTCTAGGTCTTCTTTGTTATGGCAAATATCTATGACAAAAGAGCGGTCTATTTTTAATAAATCAATAGGGAATGTTTTTAAACGGCTTAAAGATGAGTAGCCCGTTCCAAAATCATCGATCGCAATATTAATCCCGAGTGCTTTAATGGCATTTAGTTTTTCAATAACAGAATTTGTCGATTCTTGTAATGCACTCTCAGTGAGTTCAATTTCTAAGTACCGAGTGTTAACGCCCGTACTATTAATTGTATCTTGTATTTTTTTTATAAAGTCAGGGCGATTAAATTGAATCGGTGAAATGTTGATCGCAATACGTTTGAAATTTTTAGCGAGTATTCCGCTTTCTTGCCAAATTTTTAATTGTAAGCAAGTTTCAGTAAAGACCCAATCTCCAATATCAATAATTAAACCTGTTTCTTCTGCCACTG
>DAOUSK010000071.1 GCA_030627265.1 Methylococcaceae bacterium | reverse complement strand
TTGCAGCTTCACGAGCAAACGCTTCGAGTTCTTTTTTATTCATAACGACTTATCCTCTCATATTAGAGATTAATGATAAGCAGTTACACAAAGTTTTGTACAGTCTCTGCGTACCTTTCAGATCTGCATACCTTACATAAATATGCCCCGTCTTAAAATGGTAGCCCAAAATCTATTGCACATGCTCAAACTACCTTGTAATGATTTCTTTTTAATTGTCGGCATTAAATCAATGCTTACCAAGCTGAATGTTTATCAACCCATCTAAGGCTTAGCCAATACCATGCGGTAATAGGAGCCATCATAATTAGCCATTCCCAGTCGTCAATTAAGAATAAGGTGGATACCCATTCGAACTGGTTGAAAAAAAGAACCCAAGGGATGCAGTAAAGACTAAATATGAAGCTACAGCCAATTAATATTAAAGCACCTTTGCGTGACTCAATACTAGAGAATGCTAAAAATACCCATAATGGTGTGTCATCAGTTTTTCTCATAAATACCCTACTTTGCTAGAAAAGATAAAAGTCCGGCATGAACTGAATCATGACGGACTTCTATTGTTAGACTGAAAAATAGTTTATCGCTTTATGAAGCAAAACTCACTTATTTTATCATTTTTTACCAAAAATCCATTTCACGTGCTCAAGCATATCATCTAATGAATTCTCTTTAATCGTTTGTATTAATTCATCAAATTTAAAAGCATGGTGTCTTTCATAGACAACGCCATGTTGTGGTGCATCAGCTAAGCCAGTCTCGCGGGCATGGTCAACAAAGCCTTCATTTTTCCAAAAAAATGCACCTGGCATTGTTGTTGGAATGACTAAAACAAAAAATAATGAACGGCTGAAAGCAGAGGCGACACTTAAAGAACTTGCTAATAGTAGTGCGATTATAATGCCCAGCGTTCCAGATAAACCGGTAAAGCTAACAGTGACAGCTAATACAAGGCTTAAGCATAATAAAGCATTGCGCAATAAGTATGATTTTCCATACTGTGTTGTTTGTCGGTAATGCGAGCCTGCACCTTCATTATTAATGGTTTTCATATCACGTGCATGAAGCATATGACCTAATATTTCGATGATTAAGCCAACTGACATAATACTTGCTAAGCTAGGAATTAGCTCAATTAAGGCGCTAGCAGGTAATACAACTAAACTGACTGCAGCAATAATAAAAGACCCTAAACTTAACATGGAGCCTAAAAAGGCAGTTCCTGTCTGACAATGATCCCAAAAAGGGCGTGCTGGAATACGGTATAGTTTATACATAAAGTACAAGCCAATTGGGCCACTAAGCACCGCTAAATAAGCAAAGGCAGTTGCGAATAGGCTCATAACAGCATTATCGAAAATAGCAAAAAATGCATAACCTAATAAGCCCGTGTAAAACATAGAAACCCCAGAGATTTCACGGCTAACAGGGGAGAGGCGCAAGTTATTAAAACCACGATAAAAACGGTGTGGCTTGCCTAAGTGCATGTTTAACTTAAAAAGTCCGATGGTGCTTAATATAAAAATGGTGCCGACTAAGCTCATGTGAATTGTATAGTCGTTTAGCATGTTAAAGCCTAATAATCCTAAGCTCTCACCTAAAATCAGCATTAGAAAAGCACCGACTGTCGCTTGAGTAAATAAAGTAAAAATAACATGGGCGCTTTCATGGCTAGTTAATAAGCTACGAAAATTCCAATGTTTTTCATAGCCTGCTTTTTCATCAACAGTGGCTTTATATTCTCCTGCCTCTTCATTTTTAACGTACTTTAAGGGCATAGAGTCAGTACGTGTCATTTCATGATGGTTTTGCTTTTTTTGTTGAAAGCGAATATTAGGGTGAGTAATATCCGTTGTAGGAAAACCAGGGATTTCAGTAATTGCTTGATCACGGTTCTCGGGGATATTTTCAATCACGCCAAAATCCAGAGCATTACCCAAACAGGCGCTGACACAAGACGGCTTCAAGCCCACTTCTAAGCGATCAACACACATATTACATTTGCTGACTTCCCCTTTGACAGGATCCAATTGTGGTGCATTGTATGGGCAAACCCAAGTGCAATAACCACAACCAAAACAAATATCAGGATCTTGTAAGACAGCACCGTATTCAGTGAATTTTGTATAAGCTCGAGTAGGGCAACCTGTTAAGCAGACTGGATCATCGCAATGATTACAAGCCATAGAAATATTTAGGCGTTGATAATCAGGATAGCTACCACCCTCGACAAAACCAACCGAACGAAAGGAAATATGTGCAGGATTGTCATTTTTTTCACTACAAGCAGATTCACAAGCATGACAGCCAATACAATTATCAGCATTAAGGAAAAATCCATGTTGCTTATTTCGATTTGGGTTGTTGCCTATGCTGTCATCGCCATTGATATTTAGGCTTTTATTACGGCGTTCGTCGCCTTCTTCTGTTAACTCAATACTTTTTCCATAACGATTTTTATCTTGAGTTTCTTTATCCCAAAGGTAAGAATATTTAGGTTCGTCACTACGTACTTTAATCATGATATTTTTGAATCTATTTAATGAGGAGGAATGGGTTTATTCAGTCATCCAATTACTAAAATTTTCGAGCTTCTTTGTTGATTTTTGCGGCTTCTTCTTGATCTATTAGCTCAATGCGCACAGCGGCTTGTTTAAAAGCAGGTTGGCGTGAGTGCGGATCTAGTAAGCCAAGGGTTAGTCTATTAACGCAATCAAAAAAATGAAAAGGAACAAAAACCATATTTCTAGGGACTCGTTGGGTGAGCATCACCATAACCACGGCGTCACTGCGACGAGAAACTAGACGAACATAAGATTGGTGCTTGATACCTAGTTCTATCGCAGCATCAGGGTTCATTTCCATAAAGGCCGTTGGACTAAACTTATTATTATTGCCAATCTTCCCGGTGCGTGTACGAGTATGAAAATGTTCGACTAAACGCCCTGAGTTTAACCAAAAAGGGTACTCTTCATCAGGCACTTCATTGTTGTTAATGAAGGGTAGGGGAATTAATTTTGCTTTACCATCGGGGTAACTAAATACACCATCTTCAGTGTATAGACGCTTGCCTCCTTTGACGGGTGCGATGCCTTTTTTAGCTTGCTCTTCTGTATAAGGCCATTGAATACCACGATTTTTTTCGATTAAATCGTAAGTCATACCTGACATATCAAGTAATCGCCCTTTGGATAAGTGGCGCATTTCATCAAATACATCGGCAGGCTTATAAGGAAATTTCATTTTCTTCGATTGCTCAAAGTGCTTGGCTATCTCATTGAAAATGTGTAAGTCTGTTTTTGTATTGGCATAAGGTTCTTTAATCTTACGTACAATATTGACGCGACGCTCTGTGTTAGTAAAGCAACCTTCTTTTTCAGCCCAAAGTGCGGCAGGTAGAAAAACATTTGCGTAATCAATCGTTTCTACGTCTTGATAAGAATCTTGCACAACGAGAAATTCTAATTTTTCTAAAGTTTTACGAATACGCGCTGTATTTGGCATGGAGGTCATAGGATTCGTTCCTATTAACCAAAGACCTTTGATAGCGCCTGTTTCTATAGCAGGGAAGATGTCAGTTTGTGCCATACCCCGAGTTTTAGGGAAAAATTCAGGATCAACATTCCAATATTTTCCAATTTCTTCACGGTGTTCCGGGTTTTCTAAAGCGCGATAGCCGGGTAAGCCAGAACAAGAAGACCATTCTCGTGTGCCCATTGCATTACATTGGCCAGTAATCGATAAGCTAGTACCGCCTTTTTTACCAATATTACCGGTTAACAAACTTAAATTATTTAAACCAACAACACCATCAGAGCCATGGGTGCTTTGGTTAATACCCATGGTCCAAATATTCATTGCAGCACCCGCATTGGCATAAAGCCTAGCGACAGTGCGAATGGTATCTTCATCAATACCACAAATTTTTGCTGCGCTAGTTGGGTCGTACTTCTCAACTTCTTTTTTTAAGTCTTCAAAACCATTGGTATTAGCTTTAATATAATCCTGATCTTCTAAGCCTTCTGCCAAAATAACGTGCATCAAGCTATTTTGTAAAACAACATCGGTTCCTGGCGTAATGGTTAGATGCATATCTGCATTTTGCGCGAACATGGTAACGCGAGGGTCAACAACAATCAGAGGGAAGTTACGTTTTTCCTGCGCTTCTTTCATGCGCCAATAGATAATAGGGTGCTGCTCTGGGAGGTTAGAACCCCAAGCAATCAAACAATCGGTATGTTCAAAATCTTCGTAGCACCCAGGCGGGCCATCAGAGCCAAAAGAGCGTTTGTAGCCAGAAACGGCAGAAGCCATACATAAAGTTGTATTGCCATCATAATTATTGGTGCCAATGACACCACGAGCTAATTTTCCTAAGGTGTAAAAACCTTCGGTTAGTATTTGCCCCGTAGAAACAATAGCAAAGGCATCGCGGCCATAAGTGGATTGAATGCGTTTAATTTCAGATGCCATTTTCCCCGTCGCATCATCCCAGTTGCTTTCATTCCAAGGCTTATGAAAATCATCTCTGATTAAAGGTGTGCTGCCTCGACCTGCTGACTCAAATAACTCATGTTCATAGATACCTTTTAAACAAAGTTTTCCTTGATTGACATCGGCACCACCAACACCACGAGAAGAGACGGGAGTACCTTCTTCATTGGTACCAATTTCAATTGAGCAGCCTGTAGAGCAGTATCCGCAGGTGGAGTAAGTCCATTTTTCAATTTTTTTATCGGCAATGGTAATCGGGTTTTTTTTATTTCGGCCAAAGAGCATAATTTTTTATAAATGGAAGGGGGGAATGAAAATAATCACTGCAAGTTGGAGCTTGCAGCGATTATTGTTAGTTCTGCATAAAAACTAATTGGGATTAACGCTTGGACAGCTTCCTAGACGTTGTTACGGTTTAAGCAATATTCGCACCAAAATCTTTACTTTATTTATAGTGTTGATTTTTAATGGTATTTTTATTTTTAATTTTATCTACTGGTTTAAAATAGTGATTTTTGTTCAAAAATGGTGCGTGCGATGGGGGTTTCTAGGGCATAAATGATGCAGTTGATAATTTATTTAGTAATGGGGCTTTTATAGGTCAATAACAGCACTGAAATGGTGCGCTATCTCTAGATACAGTCTGTTTGGATTAGTAATTTCTATATAAATCAATTAATTATAAATCTGGCACAGATAATGTATTGATTTTAGTATTTGATATCTTCAGATTTTAGTAAAGGCGAATTATGAGCACACAAGCACTAAACTTTTTTTCTTTTTCCGGAAAGATGAAAATTCTGCATACCACCTGGGTTGCATTCTTTATTTCCTTCGTTGTCTGGTTTAGTCATGCACCGTTGATGCTAATTATTGCTGATACTTTTGGTATGAGCAGGTCTGAAATTAAGACGATCTTAATTTTGAATGTTGCATTAACAATTCCAGCTAGAATTATCATCGGTATATTAGTTGATAAGTTCGGCCCTAAACGTACTTACTCTATATTATTGGCATTAGGTAGTTTGCCTACGTTTATGTTCGCTTTTGCAGATAGCTTTGAGCAACTTGCCTTAGCACGATTTTTATCGGGCTTTGTTGGTGCAGGTTTTGTGATTGGTATTCGTATGGTTGGCGAATGGTTCCCAGCCAAGCAAGTTGGTATTGCTGAAGGGATTTATGGTGGCTGGGGGAACTTTGGTTCTGCGGCAGCGGCAATGAGTTTACCCGCTTTAGCATTGGCTTTTGGCGGCCCTGAAGGCTGGCGTTATGCGATTGCATCAACCGGTGTTATTGCATTAATTTACTCAGTTATTTACTTTTTTAGTGTTACCGATACACCAAAAGGTTCAACTTACTTTAAACCGAAAAAAGCGGGTGCAATGGAAGTCACCAGTATTTGGGATTTATTCTTTTATATCCTAATGACAATTCCTTTATATGCAACACTCACTTTATTAACTTGGAAGTTATCACCTGCTGGCGTGAGTTTATTATCCAATTTTGCAGCGATATTAATTTATAGTGGTATCTGGGTTTTATTCTTCTATAACGTGTATAAAATCGTGCATGTGAATGAAGAGCATTTAATGCAGCCGATTGATGAAATTCATAAATATAAATTCAAGCAAGTAGCGATTTTAGATTTAGCTTATTTAATTACTTTTGGTTCTGAATTAGCTGTTGTTTCGATGTTACCAATGTTTTTCTATGATACTTTTCATGAGTCACAAGGTATTACGATGATACAAGCTGGCCTTTCAGCATCAGGCTTTGCTTTTATGAATTTAATTGCTCGCCCAGCAGGGGGTTGGATTAGTGATAAATTTGGCCGTAAACTCTCTTTATCTATTTTCATTGTTGGCTTATCGGTTGGCTATTATTGCTTATCACTGATCACTTCTGACTGGCCAATCGCTGGTGTTATTGTCTTAACGATGGCATGTTCATTTTTTGTACAATCAGGTGAAGGTGCAGTTTTTGCGATGGTACCTTTAATTAAACGTCGTATGACTGGGCAAATTGCCGGTATGGTTGGCGCTTATGGTAATGTTGGCGCAGTATTATTCTTAACCGTGTTATCGTTTGTAGCTCCTTCTGTCTTTTTTACTGTCATTGCCGGTGGTGCTCTGATTGTATTGGTAGCCGTGCAGTTTATTGAAGAGCCTAAAGGCCATATGGTTGAAGTTCAAGAAGATGGTTCAGTGGAAATGATTGAACTTGATTAAAGTGTTATTGATATAAAACTTTACCAGCTAGGTTGGGGGCGAGGGCTTGATAATAGCGACAAATAGACGCAGGTATTATTAAAGCCTCGCTACCTTAATGGTATTGACACATAAAGAGACGATAAGCATGGTAGAGCATACACTTAAAATATCCCTTGGTTTTTGTAGTATTCAAGGCGTAAAAGCTAGGAATGAAGATTTTGTTGGTGCAAAAATTCCAGAAACTACGCAGTTAACGCATAAAGGCATTACTGTTGCGATAGCAGATGGTATGAGTGGTAGTGATGCTGGGCATGAAGCCAGCCATTGCTGTGTGGCTAGTTTTTTAAGTGATTATTATAGTACGCCTGATTCTTGGTCAGTTAAACAAGCAGGACAGAAAATTTTATCAGCGACTAATTCTTGGTTATATAGTCAAGGTCAAAAGCGTTATGATTCAGCGAAGGGTATGGTTAGTACTTTAAGTCTTATGGTGCTTAAGTCGACGACAGCGCATATTTTTCATATAGGTGATTCGCGAATTTATCGATTACGGCAAGGTAATTTAGAGCAAATGACGCGCGACCATCGTGTTTGGATTTCAGAAGAAAAAAATTACCTTAATCGGGCGATGGGAATAGAGCCGAGGTTAGAAGTCGATTATAAAACGATCCCTTTAGAAAAAGGGGATATTTTTTTCATGAGTACCGATGGGGTACATGATTTCATCCCAGAAAGGGTTCTTAAGCAAAGTTTGCAATCAGCACAAGATTTAAATGAGTTGGCTGAGAAAATTGTTCAGCAGGCAAGTGATAACAAAAGTGATGATAATTTAAGCTGCCAAATTTTTAAGATAGATGAATTACCTTTAGCAAAAGAAGATGAGGTGTTACGGCGTGCTGTCAATTTACCTTTTCCTCCGCCTTTAGAAGTAGGCATGGTATTAGATGGTTATAAAATTGAAGCGGAATTACATGCGAGCAAACGAACACAAATTTATCGCGCTTTTGATACAAAAACGGATACTTTGGTTATTTTGAAAACCCCTTCTATTTTATATGAGGATGATACGCATTATATCGAGCACTTTTTACATGAGGAATGGGCTGGTAAACGCATTGATCATGAGAATGTACTTAAGGTTTTGGATTCAGACCGGAAAAAGAGCTGTATTTATTATGTTACCGAGTATATAAAAGGGCAAACTATTCGAGAGTGGATAGATAGTCATCCTAGTCCTCTTATTAGGGATGTTAGAGGTATCGTGACGCAAATTACTAAAGGTTTGCGTGCCTTTCATCGCATGGAAATGTTGCATCAAGATTTAAAGCCCGAAAATATTATGTTGGATGAGAAGGGCGTCGTAAAAATTATTGATTTTGGTTCCGTAAAAATAGCCGGTATTTCTGAAATTAGTCCTGTGGATTCATTGACTGAGGATGAAAATATCCTGGGGACACTTAACTATGCTGCGCCTGAGTATCACTTAGGGCAAAGAGCAACGATAAAATCAGACTTGTTTTCTCTCGGTGTTATTTGTTATGAAATGATTAATGGCACTTTACCTTATGGAGAGATGCCTGAAAAACCCAATAAAATTAACCTTGCTAAATTACGTTATGTTCCCAGTTTTCATAACAATACCATGGTGCCGGAATGGGTGGATGGCGCTTTAAAAAAAGCAACTTCTATGGCAGTGCAAACACGTTATGATGAGTTGTCAGAATTTCTATATGACTTAAATCACCCGAACCCACATTTTCTTAGTGGCCACTCACAAGTTCCTTTGATGGATCGTAACCCATTAATTTTTTGGAAATTATTAAGTGCACTCTTATTTATGATGAATATTTATTGGGTTTATTTAGTTTTTTCATAATAGAAAGAATTGCTCGCCTCTTTTCTACGTTTATTAGTGATAAAGCGTGTTTCGGGGTAATATAGAGCTAAATCTATTACCTACTTTTTTAATGATTAAGTAGTATCTTTTTTATAGCAAATAAAACCTTTCATGACTGATTCAGAGACTAACAATACTCTTTCTAGTATTGAGCTAGCGGCTAAAAACATATTAAAAGAATCGGCTGACAATTTAGAGGTTATTCCTGCCGTTGCGCTTAAAATATTACGTCTAACGAGTGATGATAAAGTCACTAAGGTATCTGACTTATCCAAATTAATAGAAACAGAGCCTGCTTTAGCCGCTAAGATTTTAGGGCATGTCAATTCAGCTGCCTTTTCTTTACCCGAAGAAATAACCTCATTACACCGAGCAGTTAACCTGTTGGGCTTTTCTGCGGTACGACAAACAGCGTTAGATCAATTATTTTACAATAAACTCATTAAACATAAATCGAATCAAAAATTTGATCAGTTGTTTTTTTGGCAGCACTGTTTGTTTGTTGCTTCATTGGGGCGAGCAATTGCAAGTGCATTAAATCATGATGATCCCGACTTAATTTATAGCGCAGGATTAATGCATGATATTGGTAAAGTTGTTTTAGAGTCGCATGGGAAAGTTAGTTATAACGATTTTATTTTAGCAAGTCAGGGCGATGAACAAAGCTCTATCAAAAGTGAGCATGATTTTTTTGGTTTGAATCATGCTGATATAGGCTATGTTTTTTGCCAGCAATGGGATATCCCCGAACGAATTCAGGCGGTGGTTTATTGTCATCATGAGTACCCGAGTGAAGAGAGTAAATTTTATGAGCATAAAGAAGATATTTCTATTATTAGTATTGCCAATTATATTGCTTGGATGCATGGTATTGGCTCAACCTCATCAACGAGCACACCAGACTTAGCCCCCGAAGTTTTACAGCATATAGATTTTGAAAAATTAAATATTGAATCTTTATTAAACCAAGTTGATGAAGAAATGCAGCAGACGGGAGGCTTTTATGGAATAAGTTTCCCTAGCTTAGTTGAGTTACGCGCAACGTTAGTACAAACAACACTCTTTTTAAATAAGCAAAGTAATTTACCTGAGATGGTTGATTCAATACCCAGTAATTTATCTTTAAGCAGTTTAACGACACCGCATAAAAGTTTAATTGCTAAAGAAATTATTCCTTGGACATTAGCGGCAATTCAAAAGGACTTTTCTTTTGAGCGTTTAATTATGCTTAATATAGATTTAAAACAGCGCCGTTTAATTGTGTCGCATGCATTACCGAAATCATTTGATGAAGCAACGCTGCAACATTTTAATGTAAAAGTTGAAAGCTTGAATCGCACTATTTTGCAGAGTTTACGAGAACGAAATCCTTTAATTATTAATAAAGACTCTGGGGAAGATATTGGTATTCTGCAACAATTTCAGGTAGATGAATTTTTGCTGATGCCAATACTGAGTGATAATCGGCTGATTGCTTTGTTTTATGCCGATAATTTTAATACTAAGCAAGCGATTAAAGGCAGTTGTATTAAGCAGATAGCACCTATTATTCATGAGCTAGGAATTGCTTTAACCAATGCTAAGCAGTTTGAGCTAGAAAAGGAAAGGGCGGAACTAGATCCTTTAACTAATTTAATGAATAAACGCATGGTTTTGAACTTTTTGAACGATGTATTTCAACTACCTATTGAAGAGATAGGGCAAGTTGCTATAGGGTTTATAGATATTGATCATTTTAAAAAATTTAATGATACTTGTGGGCATCAAGCGGGGGATGATGCGTTAAAAATTGTTGCCCAAATCATGCAATCTTTAACCAGGCCTCAAGATTTTATTGGCCGCTATGGTGGTGAAGAGTTTGTCTTTATTTTGCGTGAGACACATATCAAGGGAGCCGCTATTTATGCGGAAAGAATTAGAAAGGAAATTGAGCGTAAAGGTAAAATATTAAGCCAGCGTTTTGAAGGCCGCGAACTGACAGTTAGTATCGGAGTGAGCTTTTATAAACCAGAGTATAAAACTTATGAAGCGATGATTGAAGCAGCCGATATAGCAATGTACACATCCAAAAATAAGGGACGTAACCAAATTTCTATTGTTTAGGTGTTTAGTTTTTCCAGGTTAGAGCAATCCCAAAATATTCATGCTTGACTCATATTTCTAAAAAAGCCGCCATTCCTGCATGCTCCTAGCAGGAATTTATCGTGCTCACCTAGATTCCCGGTTAAAGATGTCAGGAATGACGGGCATAACAGTAGTTCTCAATTTAATGTCAGTATTTTGAATGGGCGTTTTTGTTAGTTGATGCGCTAGGAGGGGGTGACGCTGATTGAGAGAATATTTAATGGTATATTAGCGATTAAATTTTCGCGTGAACTTTTATCTCTAGATTGTTGAAGTCGCTTTATATTGAGAATAATTAGACAACTATTAATACTTTATGACTATAAAAAATATTACTTGGTTTTGCTTGATGTTGTTTAGTTGCATCAGTATGTCGGCTTGGTCTATATCGACCACACCAGTGGAGAAAGTTCGCTTACAACTTAAATGGACACATCAGTTCCAATTTGCAGGTTATTATGCCGCTAAAGAACAAGGTTATTACGCTGATGCTGGTTTAGAGGTTGAGTTTATCGAGCGAAGTCTTGAGAAATCTCCAGTTACGGAGGTGGCAATGGGAAAAGCTGAATATGGTATTAGCTCATCAGGTCTCCTTCTAGATCGAGTAAGAGGAACTCGCATAAAAGCCTTAGCGGCAATCTTTCAGCATAACCCTATTTCTTTTATGCTAAAAAATCATCCGGTATTACTGAGCCCTATGAAATTAAGGGTAAGCGGGTGATGTTTGATACGCATACTGAGGAGCAGGCGCCTCTTAGAAGCTTATTGCTAGGAGCAAGGCTAGCACTAGATGATTTTACTCCTGTTACACATTCCCATGATCTTAACGATTTAATCGTCGATAACGTTGATGTTATTTCGGGCTATTTAAGTAATGCGTCTTTCTTTGAGGAAAAAGGGATTGAAGTTAATGTTATCAACCCTCGAGACTACGGTATCGATTTTTATGGTGATATTCTCTTTACCAGCGAAAATGAATTATTAAATTATCCTGGCCGTGCCGAACGCTTTAAGCAAGCAACGATAAAAGGCTGGCACTATACACTCTCACATCAAGAAGAATTAGTTCAACTTATCCATGATAAATACTCCGCTAAACTGAGCTTAAGTGCTTTAAAAAATGAGGCAAAAGCAATCGTTGAGCTAATTTCTGCTGGCGATATTTCCATAGGAACGATAGAGGCAACTCGTTTATTCCGTGTTGCAGAAACGTATACTCAGTTAGAGCTAGCTAAAAAAATAAGCCTAGAAGAGATTAATGATTTCATTGCTCAAGTTGTTGACCCCTTATCGCTGATAAAACTCAATGAGCAAGAGCAATCATGGTTAAAAGAGCATTCTGACCTAAGCTTTACCGGAGACCCTGATTGGCTCCCTTATGAAGCCTTTGATGAGCAGGGGAAGTACGTTGGTATTGTGGCGGAGTACCTAAAATTAATTGAGAAACATTCAGGCATTAAATTCAATATCA
>DAOUSK010000073.1 GCA_030627265.1 Methylococcaceae bacterium | reverse complement strand
TATATGCCCACCACATTTCCGGGCATCTCCATTACCAAAGCAAAAGAACTATTACAGCAAACAGATAAAATTTTAAAAACATTTCCAGAGGTAGAATCTGTTTTTGGAAAAGCCGGACGCGCTGAAACAGCCACCGATGCAGCCCCGCTTTCTATGCTAGAAACAACCGTTCGCTTAAAAGATAAAACACTATGGCCTGATCCCGATAAAAGTACCCAAGAATTAATGCAAGAAATGGATAAAGCCATTAATTTTCCTGGTGTGGCTAATGCATGGACAATGCCAATTAAAACCCGCATTGACATGTTATCGACCGGTATAAAAACACCCGTTGGCATTAAAGTATCAGGGCCTGATCTTAATGTATTACAGGAAATCACCAGTCGTATTGAGCAAGTTATGAAAACGCTACCTGAAACGACTTCTGCTTTTGGCGACCGAGCTGTGGGGGGCTATTATTTAGATTTTGATATTAATCGTAAAGCGGCGGCACGTCATGGTTTAACGGTGGGTGATGTACAAGATGTTATCCAAAGTGCTATTGGTGGCATGAATATTACCGAAACAGTGGAAGGCTTAGAACGCTACCCCGTCAATCTGCGTTATCCTCGTGAATTGCGCGATAATTTAGAAAGCCTAGATAGAGTGTTAATTACCTCGCCAGCGGGTCATCAAGTCCCTTTAAAAATGGTCTCCACACTTAATTTAAGACGCGGCCCCCCTTCCATAAAAAGCGAAAATGCACGCCCTAATGCTTGGGTTTATGTCGATATCAGTAGTTCTGATATTGGTGGTTTTGTGCAGAAAGCACAGCAAGTATTAGCTGACAAAGTCATTATTCCTGCGGGTTATACAGTCACTTGGTCAGGCCAATTTGAATATATGCAACGCGCTGCGGCTAGACTAAAGGTTGTTGTGCCCATCACCTTATGCCTTATATTTTTTCTTTTATACCTGACTTTTGGCAATATAACAGAACCCACCATTGTCATGCTCACCGTACCCTTTGGCTTAATTGGCGGTGTTTGGATTGTTTATTTTTATGGCTTCAATTTATCCGTTGCCGTCTACGTGGGATTTATTGCCCTAGCGGGCACAGCCGCTGAAACAGGTGTGATGGTCTTAAATTTTATTGATATTGAAATCACCAAGCTACGCAAACAAACAAACACCTTATTATCCGCTGAACAAATCCAACAAGCCGTTGCCAATGCGACAGCATTACGCGTAAGACCCGTTGTTATCACAGCCTTTTCAACGATGATTGGTTTAATTCCAATTATGTTAAGCACGGGAACTGGTGCAGATGTTACTCAACGCATTGCAGCACCTGTATTAGGCGGTATGCTAACGGTCTTATTACTGAGCTTATTAGTTTTTCCTGTCATTTACAGTTTGGTTCTGCAATTTCAAGAAAAAAGGAAAAATTAAGGCTAGGTGATGTTTTTTTCTTCTTAAAAACAAGCGGCATAATCCAACAAAATATCCTGACAAGAAAAAAATATTCTAGGGTAGTCTTTTCTGATTAATAGCTTTAAGGCAAATTCAAAATAGACAAACACTGTCATTAAACGAGCGAGTGCTCCACTCAATGGCAATGATGTATTGATTGAATTGCGCCAAACAACAATGGTCCAGAAAATAATGGGGGTTACTAGTATAAAATGAATTTCATCCCAGCTGGAAACAGTGAATTTCCCATGAACTGCTAACCAATCTGTTATAAATAAACTGATGTTGAGCAATATAAAAAATGGCCAAAATGCAACCCAAAGTTTCAAATTCCCTATCAAGCCATACAATAAATAACGATATAAACTTAGACTAAATAAAGGTTCTCCTTCTCCATTAAAAGAAGGATCAAAAGCCGTTACAGCATAAAGTACGGCCATTAAAAGTAAAATGATGGCGAATAATTCTAAAGGCGAACCCAATTGAATATGGATGAAAAAAATTGGTAACGAATAAATAAACATAGGGAACCTATTTTATCTTAAGGAGCGAGGGTTTAATGATACCCGAAAGGTTTTTTTTACTTTTTTGCTTCATCTTTTCTCGTTCCGCATTATAGAAAGTAGCCCTGTATGAAGCTTGTGTAATATGGGACATTCGATACACTGCTTATCCCGTATTTCGTGCCTCCATACGGGTTACCATGCTTATTTTTTCATTGTGCATTATAGCATGGTCGATTGGGCTTGTTTTTCCAGCCCAACGCGGTGATTGCTTATTTGTTGGGCTTTGTACCTAGGCACGACTGTCTCTTAATCTTTGCTTAGCTGATTTCCCGTAGAGGTCTTGACGATTTCCCTTAAGATACTAGTCGCATAACTTCCTGAGCTTAGTGAAAACTGTAATTCTAAGCAGTCAGTTTCAATGAAATTCCACTGTAAATTTTTAACTTGGCTACGCATTGCGCGTCTATCTTGTAAAAGGCCGAATTTAATTAATCCTTTTGCTATCTCAGCTTGCTCATCGGCTAATTCCTGCTCTAATGTAGCAACTGATCCTGCTGTTTCTAAATTCCCTTTTCCCCAAAGTGCCGCTGTCGGATGAATGTCTAGCATTTCAATGCGTTCGGGGATGGTGGCATCAGACAAATCCGCTTTAAAAAAGCTATGGGAGTCGGTAAACATAAGAAGATCCCCTTCTAATGCTTGATTCCAGGTTGCATTTTTTACACGCTGACTAACTATTTGGTTAAATAAATAAGAGCGTGCTGCAGAAAGGTACATTCCGCGTAAGTTACGTGACAATTTAGCGCCTGCAAATAAGGCTAAGGCTTTATTGATATTAGCGCCATTACGCCCAAATCGTTGCTCGCCAAAATAATTAGGCACGCCTTGGGTTTTTATTTGCAATAATTGTTGCTCTAGGATTTCTTTATCACCTTCCCAGTTACGAATTTTCAAAATAAATTGATTACCCGCCAATGAGCCACGCTTTAATTTGCGGCTATGCCTGGTTGCTTGTAAAACTTTAAGCGTATCACTATTCAGTTCAGACCAATCAGGATCTGGCTTTCCAGGTAGCCAAACACTAAACCATTGTGTGGTTCGGGCATGGCGATCTTTTAGGCCTGCATAACTAACATCACGCTGCCGAACACCCGAAAATCGCGATAATAGTCGTGCTATATAGTCGGTATTCTCATTACATTTTTCTATGTGTAAAAAGGCATGCTCACCTTCACCTGATAGTTCAAATGATTGAATTTCATTGACGATAAAATCATCAGGCGCACAACGAATAACGCCTGTACTTTGAGCGCCGCCGTATACTGTTTCCCAGATAGGAAGTTGTGTTTTCTCTTCATTCATAAGTTTAAAAAACTAAGCTAATTTTTGGCATTATTCATATCTTCCCCAAAGTAATTGACACTTTTTTATTCCATACTAGCGCTAAATTGGAAGCGGGGTCTTTAGCCCCGCCGAGCATCATGCGGGGCTAAAGACCCCGCTTCCGAAAAAGTGTAAATCGAGTAATGAAAAATTTCAGCTAAGGAAATACAGGGATGACAAATACGAAAAGAGCATTAATTAAAAATTAATGCTCTTTTCAACGTGGACGAGGTTTACCAGTAAAAATCTAGTTAACGTCCTCCTATTTTACCCCACCCAAACACGTGCGTTTCTAAACATTCTTAACCATGCGCCATCTTCTTTCCAATCAGCTGGCTGATAAGAATTTTGGCTACTTCTAAAGCAACGTTCAGGGTGCGGCATCATAATCGTAAATCGACCATCGGTGTTGGTTAGACCCGTTATGCCGTCAGGTGATCCATTTGGATTCATTGGGAAGTCTGTGGTTTTATCACCATAATTATTAATATAATTTAAAGCAACTTTCACACTTGCTTCTGCGTTATCAATAAATTCAGCTCGCCCTTCACCATGTGCAATCACAACTGGCATTTTGGAGCCTGCCATATCGCTAAAAAAGACCGATGGAGATTCTTGTACTTCGACCATTACCACGCGTGCTTCAAACTGTTCTGATAAATTACGTTTGAATGCTGGCCAATGCTCGGCACCTGGAATTAATTCTTTCAGGCCTGATAACATTTGGCAACCATTACAAACACCTAAGCCAAAAGTATCTTCGCGATGAAAGAAGTCAGAAAATTCTGCTCTTGCCAGTGGGTTAAATAATATTGATTTAGCCCAACCGCCGCCCGCACCTAAGACATCACCATAAGAGAATCCGCCGCAAGCGATTAAACCAATAAAGTCTTTTAAACTGACTTTACCGCTGATGATATCGGTCATATGTACATCAATACTGGTAAATCCCGCTTTATCAAAAGCAGCGGCCATTTCAACATGACCATTCACCCCTTGCTCTCTTAAAATCGCCACACGCGGACGAACAGCAGCAAATGGTAAGCTAATATCTTGGTTAATATCAAAACTTAAATCAGCAAATAAACCTTTATCTGCATTATCTTCTAAGCGTTTATATTGTTGCTCTGCACAATCAGGGTTATCACGTAAAGCTTGCATACGGTAGCTAACTTCTGACCAAATTGCTTGCAACTCAGCTCGCTCAGCACTATAAATAAGCTCGCCTTGATGACTAACATTAAATGTTTGAGTTTCTTCCGTTACCCAACCAATTAAGTGACTACATTCAGCTAATCCAGCTTCTTGCAATGTATCTAATACGGCATCACAATCACTTTGTTTAACTTGTATGACTGCGCCTAACTCTTCATTAAATAATGCAGCTAAAGCATCATCACCTAAGTGATCTAATTCTAATTCAACCCCTTTTCGCCCAGCAAACATCATTTCAGTGACTGTTGCTAATAAACCACCATCTGAGCGATCATGGTAAGCAAGGATTTTGTCATCGGCATTCAATAATTGAATGCTATTAAAAAAGGCTTTTAATGCGGGGGTATTATCTAAATCAGGAACATCATTGCCCATTTGCTGAGTCACTTGAGCTAATACCGACCCGCCTAGGCGATTTTTGCCAAAACCTAAATCAAGCAGTATTAATACGCTATCTTCATGTTTTAACTCAGGCGTTAAAGTACGTGTAACATCAGTAACGGGTGCAAAGGCAGTAATGACTAAAGATAAAGGTGAAGTCATGGTTTTTTCACGACCTTCTTCATTCCAAACAGTCTTCATTGATAAGGAATCTTTTCCGACCGGAATCGCAATACCTAATTCAGGGCAGACATCCATACCGACTGTTTTTACTGTATCAAAAAGTTCCGCATCTTCACCTACGCTACCTGCTGCAGCCATCCAGTTAGCCGAAATTTTAATATGTTTTAGTGATTCAATTTTTGCAGCGGCAAGATTGGTTAATGATTCAGCAATCGCCATTCGTCCCGAAGCAGGTGCATTAACAACCGCTAACGGTGTACGCTCCCCCATTGCCATCGCTTCACCAGTAATCGCATGAAAGCCTGAAGCCGTCACTGCAACATCAGCAACAGGAATTTGCCAAGGGCCAACCATTTGGTCACGAGCCACTAAGCCAGTCACCGAACGGTCGCCAATATGGATTAAGAAACTTTTATCAGCGACAGCAGGGAAACTTAATACGCGCTGCACCGCTTCTTTAATTTCTAGCCCTGAAAAATCTAATGCTTTATGCTGTTTTTCAACGTGCGTCACATCACGATGTAACTTAGGCGCTTTACCAAATAAGACTGACATCGGTAAATCAACTGGTTTATTGCCAAACATTTCATCATCTAAACTTAAATGTTCTTCATCCGTTGCTTCGCCAATCACTGCATATAAACAATGTTCACGCTCACAAAAGGATTCAAATAATGCTAATGATTCAGGTTTAATCGCAACAACATAACGTTCTTGCGCTTCATTACACCAAATTTGCATTGGTGACATGCCTTTGTCATCATTATTAACTTTTCGTAATTCAAAGCGGCCACCTTGCTCACAATCATGGATAATTTCTGGTACGGCATTGGATAACCCTCCTGCACCAATATCATGAATAGAAACAACCGGTGTTTCATCACCTAAGGCATTACAGTGGTTAATCACTTCTTGGCAGCGACGTTCCATTTCTGGATTTTCTCGCTGTACAGAAGCAAAATCTAATTCAGCTGTACCTTCACCTGATGCTTGAGATGAAGCGGCGCTGCCACCCAAACCAATTAACATAGCTGGGCCGCCTAGAATGATAATTAAGGAGCCAGCAGGAATTTTATGTTTATCAACCAGCATCGGGCGAATATTCCCCATCCCCCCCGCAATCATAATCGGCTTATGATATCCATAATATTGCGCGTCATCCGTGCCCTCAACAGCTTGTTCAAAGCTACGAAAATATCCTGCGATATTTGGGCGGCCAAATTCATTATTGAATGCAGCGCCACCTATCGGGCCATCTAACATAATATCTAAGGCAGACGAAATACGCTCTGGTTTGCCATAGTCGGTTTCCCAAGGCTGGCTAAAATTAGGGATTTTCAAATGTGAGACTGTAAAACCCGTTAAGCCTGCTTTAGTTGCTGACCCTCGGCCGGTTGCGCCTTCATCACGAATTTCACCACCAGAGCCTGTCGCTGCACCAGAGTGTGGTGCAATCGCCGTAGGATGATTATGCGTTTCTACTTTCATTAATAAATGTGCATCTTCCGTGATATATCCATATTCGCCCGTTATTGGGTTACGAATAAACACATCTGCTTTAGAGCCTGCAGCAACAGAAGCATTATCACTATAAGCAGATAAAATTCCTTCTGGATTTTTTTCTGCAGTATTACGAATCATAGAAAACAAAGATTTTGCTTCATCAACGCCATCAATCGTCCAGCTAGCATTAAATATTTTATGGCGGCAATGCTCTGAGTTTGCTTGAGCAAACATCATTAATTCAACATCGGTAGGATTACGTTTCAGCTCATTAAAAGCCTCTGCTAAATAAGCAATTTCATCAGTCGATAAAGCTAATCCTAGTTCTTTATTTGCAACCGTTAATGCCGATAAGCCTTCTTCCATTAAGTGAATACTAACTAAAGGTTTAGGCTCATGATGGGCAAATAAATTGACGTCATCTAAGTTGTTGACTACCGATTGCGTCATTCTGTCATGTAATAATGCAGTCACAGATTGTTGACTAGCTTCGCTGAGATTAGTTTCACTAATAAAGGTAAACTCTACCCCTCGTTCCAGGCGATTAACCTCATCTAAACCACAGCGTTTAGCAATTTCAGTTGCTTTACTCGACCAAGGTGAGATGGTTCCTGCTCGTGGGATAACCCAGCACTGAGTCCCTTGAATACTTTCAGCTTGATTTGATCCATAAGCAAGTATCTTATTTAAAATTTCAGACTGCTCTTCAGTTAACGTTCCTTGCACCTCAGCAAAATGAATATATTTTGCTGAAATTGCAGTAACCGTTGGCTCTATCGTTTGAATATCTCGTAATAATTTTTTAATTCTAAAAGAAGATAATGCGGACGTACCAGAAATTTTAAGCATAGGAGTGTATTGGTAATTTTTTGAATTCAAACACTTAATTAACTGTTGATTTTAATTAAGCAAAAATAAATGCGGGAGTTGTTAGTTAATTCTATTCAATCGGTGGAGCAATATTTTTATCAGCATCTTCGGATATATCTTGATTGATGGTAACAAAAATCAACTTTAATAATTGCAGCCCTTTGTCTTCGGTTAATACTTTAGCAAATTCATCTCTAACAAAAATATGCGTTCCTTCTTCCGTTGCAACTAAGAATACTTGATAAGGTAACTCTTGGTGAATATCAGCGCTAAACATGAACACTAATTCCTGCCAGTAAGAACCATCTTTATCAGCCCCTTCTAATTCAGGATCATATTGCACATAATAAATTGCTTGTTCTCTATTTTTGTCTGTCAGCTCTACATTCACTTCTGTCAGTGCCTTGCCAATAATGCGCCAAACATGTGCAAAGGATGAGTTAACACGTAAAAAAGTTTTCTCAGGCTCAGTCACTAATACGACTTCGTAAGTTAAGCTTTTAGCTGTGTCATTTACTCTAATTTGTGACTCGGCTTTTTGATCAGCGATTAATTCAGGTGGAATTTCTAATGCTGAAATTTCTTTGCTATAGATATAATCTTTCTCTTTATCAGGAAAAAAATAACTACAGGCCGTCAATTGTAAGGTAATAAAAATAGTTAAAACACGAATAAGCATCATAGCCCTACTTTAAAGAACATTAGCTTGCTGCATTGCCGAGCGAACATCGGCAAAACAATCTTCTGTTAACCATGTTAAAGGTAAACGAATACCTGATTGCATTAAGCCCATTTCAGCAACAGCCCATTTAACAGGAATGGGGTTAGACTGAATAAATAAGTGCTGATGTAAGCCTGATAGTTTTTCATCAATTTGCATTGCAAGGTCTCTGTTTCCTGACATTGCTGCAGCAATCATTTGATGTACTAATTTAGGTGCAACATTACCCGATACAGTAATGGTTCCATTACCGCCTAATAAGCAAAATTCACAACTACTTGCATCATCGCCTGTGTAAATAGCAAAATCATTACCACACAAATCACGAATTATTTTTACTCGCTCTAACTCGCCTGTGGCTTCTTTTACACCCACAATATTTTTAATTTTAGCTAAACGCCCAACCGTTTCAGGTAACATATCGCATGCGGTACGCCCAGGAACATTGTATAAAATCTGTGGGATATCAACTGCTTCAGCTATGGCTTTATAATGTAAATACAAGCCTTCTTGGGTCGGCTTGTTGTAATACGGCGTAACCAATAAACAAGCATCAGCCCCAATATTTTTAGCAGCCTGCGTTAAAGCAATTGCTTCTGTTGTTGAGTTTGCACCGGTCCCTGCAATAACAGCAATTCGACCATCAACATATTTAATAATCGAGCGTACAACATCCATGTGCTCATTTTCATTCAAGGTCGCAGATTCACCGGTTGTGCCCATTGCCACAATCGCATCTGTCCCTTCCGCAATGTGAAATTCAACCAATTTTTTAAGGCTATCTTGGTCTACATCGCCGTTATCAAACATAGGGGTAACTAGCGCTACGATACTACCTTGAATCATGAAAAATCTCGCATAAATTTAAAATAATGATGTTCAATATTATAACTTAAAAGCCGAGTAAATTATTTACTCGTCCTCTTCTTCTAGCTCGTCGTTATCTTCAGTATTCTCTACTGTCCAAAGCTTTTCTAATTGATAAAATTCACGTGTTTGGGCTGTCATTATATGTAAAATAACATCACCTAAATCAACTAAAACCCACTCAGAATCTTGCCCACCTTCGACACCTTTAGGGTATACGCCCTTATCTTTTAAAGCGAGAGAAACATAGTTAGACAGTGCTTTAATATGCCGTGCAGAGGTTCCTGTTGCAATAACCATATAATCAGTAAAACTACTTTTACCTATCACATTAACGGTTACAATATTTTCGGCTTTACGGTCATCTAATTCGGCCGTAACTAACTCTACTAATTCATCTGCTTGCATTCAATTTCCTTAATTCTAGGCGCTATATAAATTATGCGCCCTTATATATTCAATAATCGGTTCTGGTAGTAAAAAACTCGGATTTTTATGCTCGATAAAAGCATGGCGAATATCTGTCGCCGAAATATCCAATTCTCTTACTTTCTGAAAAAATATTTTACCACTCACACAGGATTTTAACGACTCTCTAACGGTAACCAGTTTATCGTTATAAAAATCGGGTAAAGCTCTGGGTATAAATTGGGGGCGCGTCATTACCACAATATGCGCATAATCAAATAAATCCTGCCACCGATGCCAAGAGCTTAGCCCATTAAACGCATCAGTCCCCATAAACAAAATTATCGGTGTATCAATCACTTCATGACGCAATTCAGCTAAGGTATCAACCATATAAGAAACCCCCGAGCGCTTAATTTCTCGCTCATCAAGTCCTAATTGCGGATAATCTTTAATTGCAATTTCCAACATCTCTAAGCGCATTTTTGCACTCACACTAGGGTTTTCCCTGTGTGCAGGCAAGGAGCAAGGCAATAAGCGCAATTCATTTAAGTCAAATAACTCATTGACCTCAATAGCAGTGCGCAAATGCCCATAATGTATAGGATTAAAAGTCCCCCCATAAATCCCAATCATTTAGCGATTACCTTATTGGCGAATTTCACCATCACCTAAAACAACATACTTTAAAGAAGTTAGTCCCTCTAGCCCTACAGGACCACGCGCATGTAATTTATCCGTACTGATGCCAATTTCAGCACCTAAACCATACTCAAAACCATCTGCAAAACGTGTTGATGCGTTAACCATCACTGAACTAGAGTCCACTTCCCTTAAAAATCGGCGAGCTAAACTGTAATCTTCAGTAATAATGGACTCTGTATGCCCTGAACTGAATTCATTAATATGGTTCATGGCCTCATCAATATTAGTCACAATCTTTATCGATAAAATAGGTGCTAAATATTCTGTTGCCCAATCTTCATTTGTTGCGCGCACAGCCGCGGGAATAATAGAGCAAGTTTTTAAACAGCCTCTCAGCTCTACACCTTTTTGCGCATATTGCTTTGCTAATTTTGGCAGCACTTGAGCAGCAATAGCTTCTGCAACCAACAAAGTTTCCATGGCATTACAAACACCATAGCGATGTGTTTTTGCATTCACCGCAATATCAACTGCTTTTTTAGCATCTGCCGCTGCATCAATATACACATGACAGATACCATCTAAATGTTTGATGACAGCAATAGTCGCTTCTTTGGAAATTCGCTCAATTAAGCTTTTTCCACCACGCGGCACAATGACATCAACATAATCTTTTAAGGTAATTAACTCACCCACCGCCGCTCTATCGGTTGTGGCAACAACTTGTACCGCATGAACAGGTAAGCCTACTTTTTCCAGGCCTTTAGCGATACAACTTGCAATTGCTTTATTTGAGTGTATTGATTCAGAACCGCCACGTAAAATACAGGCATTGCCTGATTTCAAACACAATGCCGCAGCATCTACCGTTACATTGGGGCGTGATTCGTAAATAATTCCGATCACTCCTAAAGGTACTCTCATCTGACCGACTTGAATTCCACTTGGGCGATAGTTTAAATCCGTAATAGCGCCAACTGGATCAGGTAAAGCCGCAACTTCGTGCAAGCCATCAATCATAGATTGAATTCTAGCGGGTGTCAGCTCCAAGCGATCTAATAAAGCAGCATCTAAGCCTTTTTCTTTACCCGTCAACAAATCTTTGGCATTTTCTTGTGCCAAAAATTCAGTTTGGCTAGCAAGTTCATCTGCTATGGCTAGTAAAGCTGAGTTTTTTAATCCTGAATTAGCTCGACTTACTTCGCGACCAGCTACTTTAGCTTGCTGACCTAGTGAGGTCATATATTCTGTTATATTCATGCTTTACCCATTACATAATAAAATTTATACAACACACCCTGAGGAGCGAAAATTCAATAATTACAAATAACCACAAAAAAAGGGCCTTACGGCCCTTTTCTATCAAAGATAGACGAAAATAACTATGCGTCGTTATTATCAACTTCCTTCATGCTAAGTCTTACGCGACCTTGACGATCAATTTCTAAAACTTTAACTTTAACTACATCACCTTCAGATAACTTGTCGCTTACTTTATCAACATGTTCGTTAGTGATTTGAGAAATATGAACTAAGCCATCTTTACCCGGTAAAATTGTAACAAATGCACCGAAGTCCATTAGTCTTGCTACTTTACCTTCGTAAACTTTACCTACTTCAACTTCAG
>DAOUSK010000166.1 GCA_030627265.1 Methylococcaceae bacterium | reverse complement strand
ATGCAGGAAGGTAAGCCTTTGTATGAGGCTATCAATTCTGGTCGCTTACATTCCATGATATTTTGGGGGCCACCGGGTACGGGGAAAACAACCTTAGCGAGAATGATAGCAAAGCATTCTAATGCCAAATTTATTGCTATTTCTGCTGTGTTGGCGGGTGTAAAAGATATTAGAGCAGCGGTTGCTGAAGCCAAAGATGCGCAAAAAACCTTTCAGCAGCAAACGATTTTATTTGTTGATGAAGTTCATCGGTTTAATAAAGCTCAGCAAGATGCTTTTTTACCGCATGTGGAGGATGGGACGGTTTTCTTTTTAGGTGCGACGACTGAAAATCCTTCTTTTGCTCTAAATAATGCCTTGTTATCGCGAGCGCGTGTCTATGTGTTAAATGCCTTAACCACGGATGATCTTATTGCCGTGATTGATAAAGCGCTTACTGACACAGAAATTGGCCTGGCAGCCTTAAATATAAGTTTAGCGGATGACTTAAAAAAACAATTCGCAATGGCAGCGGATGGTGATGCGCGTCGTTTATTGAATCTTTTAGAAATTGCTGCAGAATTAGCGCAAGCCAAACAAAGTGATGAGATAACAGTAGCGATAGCTAAAGAGGTGCTTACTGGCGGCGTGCGTCGCTTTGATAACCAAGGTGAAGAATTTTATAACCAAATTTCGGCTTTGCATAAATCTGTACGGGGAAGTTCTCCTGATGCGGCCTTATATTGGTTTTGCAGAATGATTGATGGTGGTTGTGATCCTTTATACCTAGCAAGACGTATTGTGCGTATCGCATCGGAAGATATTGGTAATGCCGATCCGCGCGCTTTGCAGATGACAATTAATGCCTGGGAAACGCAGGAAAGACTCGGTAGCCCAGAAGGTGAGTTAGCTTTGGCGCAAGCGTTGGTTTATATGGCTTGTGCACCTAAAAGTAATGCTGTGTATAAGGCATATAATGAAGCAATGCAGTTAGCAAAACAAAGTGGTAGTCTGCCAGTGCCGAACCATTTGCGTAATGCACCGACAAAATTAATGCGTGAATTGGATTACGGAAAAGAATACCGTTATGCACATAATGAGCCAGATGCTTACGCAGCAGGCGAAAATTATTTCCCTGAGGAGTTGGGGGAGATGCAATTTTATGAGCCTGTTCCTAGAGGATTAGAAATAAAAATTGCAGAAAAGTTAAAATATTTACGAGAATTAGATAAAATAGCCAGTAATCATCAATAAATAGCGCTTAAATAGCCTGTTTATGCCTGTCATATAAAAATAATAAATAAATAATTATGGATTTAAATTTTCTTGATTTTGAACAGCCTATTGCAGAGTTAGATGCAAAAATTGAAGAGCTGCGCCGCATGCAAACAGAGAATGGTCTTGATATTTCTTCTGCTTTAAGTGATCTAGAAGCTAAAAATGAAGCGCTAACAAGTGAAGTTTTTAAAGATTTAAGTGATTGGCAAATTTCTAAATTATCTCGCCATCCGGGTCGCCCTTATACATTAGATTATATTGATCGCATGTTTACAGATTTCCATGAGCTACATGGAGATAGAGCCTTTTCTGATGACCAAGCACTTATTTGTGGGCTTGCAAAATTGAATGGTGAGGCTGTTGTTGTGATTGGGCATCAAAAAGGGCGTGATACCAAAGAGAAAATTAAACGTAACTTTGGTATGCCTCGCCCAGAAGGCTACCGTAAAGCATTGCGTGTTATGAAGATGGCAGAGCGGTTTCATTTGCCAGTTATTTGCCTTATTGATACACCAGGCGCTTACCCAGGAATTGATGCGGAAGAGCGCGGCCAAAGTGAAGCGATTGCACGTAACTTATTTGAAATGGCAAAATTAAAAACACCTGTTATTTGTACTGTTATTGGTGAAGGTGGTTCAGGTGGTGCTTTGGCGATTGGTGTGGGTGATCGTTTATTAATGTTGGAATACAGTACTTATTCTGTCATTTCTCCTGAAGGCTGTGCTTCTATTTTATGGAAGAGTGCTGAAAAATCACAATTAGCTGCTGAAGCAATGGGAATTACGTCAGATAGAGTAAGAGCGCAAGGCTTTTTAGATGAAGTTGTAAGGGAGCCAAAGGGCGGTGCTCATCGTGATTTTGATGCAATAGCTGAGACTTTAAAAGAAGCTCTCTCTCGTCATGTAACAGAATTACGTAATGAAAAGATAGATGATGTAGTAGAAAAACGTTATCAACGTATGATGTCTTTTGGCGCTTTTTCTGAATAAGTAGGATTGTAACCACTCCCTTTAAGCTTTCTCCCCCTTTGGGAGAGGGTTGGGGTGAGGGGTATTATTTGTTGATACGCTGGCTTCAGCCTGCTATTTTGAGCTAAAAAGCAGGCTGAAGCCAGCGTACCATGATGCCGAGCGTATTATAGTAATCTCAAAAAATCGTCATTCCTGCATGCTTTTAGCAGGAATCTAATGTGATCACCTGGATTCCTGCTAAAAGCATGCAGGAATGACGGGAGTCTTTATAAACTACGGTTCTCAATATGAACTAAGTTTATCAACAAAAAAGGTTTCACCATGAAGCTGACCTCCCTTGATTTATCTCATTTTTTAAACTCTCATTCAGCAAATCAACAAATTTTTATTGGCTACAGTGGTGGAGTTGATTCACATGTTTTATTGCACCTACTAGCAAAAACCTTAATCCCAAAAGAGCAAATCACAGCTGTCTATGTGCATCATGGCTTGCAAGATTGCGCGGATGATTGGCAGTTACATTGTGAAAAAATAGCGACTGACTTAGGTGTTCAATTTTTAGCGATACAAGTTGATGGACAAGCAAAGAAAGGGGGTAGCCCCGAAGAAGCAGCAAGAAATGCACGCTATCAAGCTTTTGAAAAGTTAATCACTGAAAATACGGCTTTATTATTTGCCCAGCACCGCCAAGATCAAGTGGAAACTGTCTTATTGCATCTGTTTCGCGGGGCTGGTTTAAAAGGTTTGTCGGGTATGCCTGAAAGTATCAAAATAGGTGAAGGTGAGTTGTTGCGGCCTTTACTGGATGTCAGCCAAGAAGGTATTATTAATTATGCAAACCAGCATAAATTGCAGTGGGTGGAAGATCCCAGTAATCAGAATTCAGCTTATGATCGTAATTATTTAAGAAACGAAGTTCTACCTTTGGTAGCGCAGCGTTGGGCGTCGGTCGATAAAGCGGTTTCACGTTCAGCAGGACATTGCGCACAAGCTCAGCAATTATTAACAGAGCAGGCAAAGGCTGAAATGCTGTTATTGTTAGATAGACCAACCTTAAGTTTAGATATAGCCGCTTTGTTATTGAAGGATAAAGATCAGCAGCAATGGATAATAAGAGAATGGATGGCTTACTTAAATTTAAGAATGCCATCTGTTAAGTTTTTAGATAGCCTCATTGCTGATGTATTGTTAGCAAGAGTAGATGCTAATCCAGTAGCTCAATATGAAGCCTGTAGCATACGGCGTTATCAAAACCGTTTATATGTAGTTTTAGGTGTCCCTAAACCTGTAATTAACAGTGAAATTATCTGGCGAGATATTCAGCAAGCGCACTATTTAGTCGATAACTCAAAATTACAATTGAAGGCAGCGGAAAAAGGCATAGCAAGTCAATGTTTTGATGATGCTCTAGTGCAAATAAGATATAGGGTGGGCGGAGAAAAAATCGCCTTACCTAATCGAGAGGGAAGACATAGTTTAAAAAAATTAT
>DAOUSK010000108.1 GCA_030627265.1 Methylococcaceae bacterium | reverse complement strand
GTTAACTTCATTAGCAAGATTGACACGGTACAACTTAGTCACTGAGCTGTTGCGTTCTAAAATAATAAGATCATCTTTGCCTACCGCAGTCATTTCACTGACTTTAATAGCGCTTTGCTTAGTGCTGCTATCGCCTTCGTTATCTGGATTGTTAAAGGTATGAGGCGCATCGATACGATAAATATACTCACCCAGTTGCTCACCTAGCTCACCATTCGCTAATGCAAATTTTACAATACGTACATGACGAGATGCTTTATAAGAAGCTTTATCGGGATGCGCTAAAGGGCTTTGCATCGTGAAATAAAGGTAATCTTCATCAGGTGAGACTGCGATTGATTCAATCCCTCTATTTAATGGGCGATACTTAATTACATCAGGTAGTAAACCGCTGACTTTATAATCTGCATCCGCTAAATCTGCTGCGACTGTTTCAGGTACAACGCGCTCCAATACTTTACCATCTGCCGCAACATGCAATAAACTTGGGCCGTATTCTTCTGATAACCAAAAGGTGCCGTCTTTTAATCGTACTAAAGCTTCCGTATCAACACCTTCATTATCAAAGGCGATTAAATCACCTTTTGCATCAAACGATTTTTCAGTGTTGGTTGCTTTTAAGTTATTGGTTAAGCCTGTAATATTTTTGCCGCTGTCATTTTTTAGCTCGATCCGTTCTAGCACTTTGATGCTAAGGCTGCTGCCACTTTCAACTAATTGAAATTTATAAATACTTGGCGCGAAACCAGGAATAGGAAAGATTTTATCTGCGGCATTATCTGCACCACATAAGTCAGCAATATCGGTAAGTTTGCCAGAATCTGAACACTTTATATTAGGACCGCGGTCCGTTATTGTATAAAAGATGTCTGCTTCATCGCCAGGCATATGAAATGCACCGCTACCAAAGCCGACATCAAAAGAAATTGTTTTTCCTGTTTCAGTCACTGCTTTAATGATGGTTGGGGCAGCTCCAAAAGTAACATCACCTAAGCCTGCCTCTGTTAGGTCATTAAGTGCAGGTAATGATAACGAGCGGACTGTTGCGCCTGCGCTTAAAGCCGGAAGTGCATCATCAATGATACTTGCAGTAACAACGTTATCAGCTGGAATACTGACTTTATCATCACAAGCAGAAAGCAATAAAATACTACTGATGGCAGCAGAAAGCACGAGTGGCTTAGAAAATATTGGGGGGGCCATATAAATCCTAGGAGATATTAAAAAATAATATTATCAATTATTTATATGACATATTGATGTCAGAAATATGTCAGCTTTATGACCAACACTGAGAGCCAAAAAACTAAAAATGGTGGCAGAGCCCCTATAACTAAGAACCCCCACCATTCCTGCATGATTTTAGCCTAAACCTATTATTTACACGCGCCCCCCCTGTTAAAGACTTCGAGAGTAACGGCTATAACAGTCAGTATTTATTGCGATTAGTATTAGACTTCATGGCGGCTTAACACCTCACTTTTTTGGTGGAACTTAATCCTCAACTGCTTTTATTGGGCCAATATGCTCAATAAGCAAGGCATCTATTTCTTCTGGGGGTAAGGGGCGACTAAATAAAAACCCTTGATAAACGTCACATTCTGTTTGTTTAAGGAAATCTAGCTGGCTTTGTGTTTCTACGCCTTCTGCTATTATTTTCAAACCTAAACTTTTACCTAAAGCAATAATGGCATTACAAATAGCCGCATCTTCTTTATTAACATCACATTCGCGCACAAAAGCACAATCAATTTTTAAAGTATCAATGGGGAATTTTTTCAGATAACTCATTGATGAGTATCCAGTGCCAAAATCATCCACTGAAAATTTAATATCCATTTTTTGCAGCCTAGTCATTAGGCTTATACATTGCTTAGTATTTTTTGCTAACATGGTTTCCGTGATTTCAAACTCTATCAAATCACCTTGTATTTGGTGAGTTTGCAATGCATTACGAATACGCTCGTAGCAGTCATCTAATTGAAAATCTTTCATTGATAGATTAACAGCCACAGGTAAAACGGAGAGCCCCATCGCTTGCCAGGTATTTATTTGCTGACACGTGGACTTAATGACAAAATTGGTTACCTCGTTAATTAAACTCGACTGCTCCAGAATCGGTATAAAAACGCCTGGGGAAATAAGTCCTTTTTCTGGGTGATTCCAACGTAATAAAGCCTCAAATCCAACTAAACAACCTGTTTTGCAACCCACCTTAGGCTGGTAATGCAAGAAAAATTCTTCGTTCTTTACCGCGTCGCGTAATTCCGACTCTAAATAAAATCGCTGATTAATTTTTTCTTCCATTTCAGGTAAAAAACAACAGTAAGTATTTCGTCCCTGTTCTTTTGCTTGGTACATAGCGATATCAGCGTGCTGTATAAGTTGCTGCCCCTCAACTTTTCCATACAGGGAGGTAGCAATACCAATACTCATTTGTGTATGCAATTCACTGCCATCTATATTGATAGGCGTGCGTAATGCTTGCAGAATTTCCTGTGCTTTCACTGTGGCAATTTGCTGCTTTCTTAAACCAGGAAAAAGGATTAAAAACTCATCTCCCCCCCAACGACAAACAATATCATCTGTACGGACACAGTCATTTAAAGTTTTAGCAACATGTCGCAACAAGGTATCGCCAGCTTCATGTCCTAAAGTGTCGTTAATATCTTTAAAATGATCAAGGTCTAGAAACATTAAAGTCAAACTGTTGCGATGACGGTTCGCAAAGCCAATTTCTTGAGTGAGTTTTTCTTTGAAATAGTTGCGGTTATACAAGCCAGTTAGCAGGTCATGAAACGCTAATTCGTGCATTTTAGCTTGTATTTCTACTTGTTTCGTTATATCTCGAATATGAAAAGTGAACTCTTTAATTTTTCTACCCAATAAGTTCGCTTGAGTGATGATGAGTTCAGTAGGAAATTCGATACCATGAATGCGTTGTAAGGTGATGTGGTTATGCTGATTTAGCGCTATTTCACTATTAATGGAAAATAACCCTTTTAAGCTATCTAAAAATTCTTGACGCTTTTCAAGTGGGACAAAAAGCTCAATAAAGTTACGATTACATACACGCGCTGCACTGAGACCGAAACATTTTTCTGCGGCAATATTAAACTCTAGGATTTGACCTTGCGTATCAATGCTAACAATACAGTCTAAAGAGGCGTTAAGAATAGCCCCTTTACGAGACTCACTATTTTTAAAATCTTTAAGCACTTGTTCGCGTGAATTAATCTCCGTATTCACTCTTTCCAGCACGCTGTTGTATTGCCTAGCAATTTGTCCGGCCTCAGTAAAAGGCTCTACAACCACTGCTTGCCTAAAATCACCTTGATGCTCTTGCCGCTGCATGGCATCGAGTAAGTTATAAATTTCGGTGCTGGCCATATGTTCAGAAATATTTAGCCCATTGATTTCAGCTTCTTTAGAGACTCTTAAGGGGTAAAAATAATTGAGTATTTTAAACAGCACAAAACTAACCGCAAAAACATAGAGGCCAATTGAGCATACGCCAATTAACTGCGCTTGAAATTGCTGCCACGTATTAAGGCCTGTCTCCCATTTTTCTGACGAACTTAATAGCGGTAGAGCCAGCGTTCCCCAGATGCCAGAAAATAAATGTACTGGTACAGCACCGATAACATCGTCAATTTTATATTTTTCTAAGAGCTGCTCACCTGTACATACGATAATCCCAGCGATAGCACCAATAAAAGCCGACGCAATGGGAGTCATGACATGACAACAAGCGGTAATAGCAACCAAACCACCTAATAAGCCATTAATGCAGGTGCTAACTTCCGTGTTCTTGGTTTTTAGCGTGATATAAATAGCCGCAGAAATGCAACCAAATATCGCAGCCAAAAAGGTATTTAATCAGATTAATGGAATGCTGTCATTTGCAGCCAAAGTGCTGCCACCATTAAAACCAAACCACCCAAATAATAAGATGAGCGCACCTAAAACAGATAAAGGTAAGCTACTGCCTGGAATTTTTTCATTGTTTTCAAAGCGCCCTACTCTAGGGCCAATAATAATTACCGCGGCCAGTGCACACCAACCCCCAACCGAATGCACCACGGTTGAGCCTGCAAAATCAATAAAACCTAGCTGACCTAACCAGCCTTGTACATCGCCGTCTAAAAACCCACCCCAAGCCCAATGTCCTGTTACTGGATAAATAACGCTAGCGACCATAATACTAATAAGCCCATAACCCACAAAACTCATTCTTTCAGCGACTGCACCCGAAACAATCGTTATTGCGGTGCCGCAAAACATCACTTGGAAAAGAAAAAAGGCATATTGCATGGGCGTATAATCACCCGAGAAAAGGAAATTATCAGTACCTAATAGCCCTAAAAAGCTACTACCAAACATTAAGCCAAAGCCAAATAACCAGAAAATAGCACCAGACAAACAAAGATCCATCAAGTTTTTAATGGCGACATTAATGCTGTTTTTATTTCTGACCAGACCGGTTTCTAAGCAGGTAAACCCAGCTTGCATTAATAATACTAGCGCTGCGCAGATAACGATCCAAATAACGTCTAACATATTGAATGTTCCTTTGTTTCTAATCTAATCACTGAAATCATCATGCTAGAATCTTTGTTAAATATTTTTTAGGGAAATGGGGCGCTCTGCCCCATTTTAAATGGTTTGCTGAGTATAGCACCACCTTGAGAAAACTGTGATTGAGTAAATTTTTTATTACCACTTTGGCAATAGGCTTCGAATATCTTTTTCAGCCTTTTTAGTGAAATGTAGCCTGTAGCCCACTTATTGCGTTTCACCAATCACATCAATTAATTAGGAAAAGGGTAGATTAGGTGAATAAAACCCTGTAATTAAACATCAGTCATTCTAGTTTATGGTATAAAATCATGAACCACGTACTTTTTTGATGACCCTTTACGTGCTTTACCTCACTCTGTCTAACAATGAATCTATTCAATTTATTCCATAATAAAACCTTTCCCCACGGTATTCACCCTGAGGAATATAAAGCAGAAACTAACGCAAAACCAACGCGCCGCTTACCTTTTTCGCCTGAAATCATTGTCGCACTCGCACAAAGTATTGGTAAGCCAGCAAAAGCGATTGTTTTTAAAGGCCAGCAAGTTCTTCGCGGTGAATTAATTGCCGAAGCTGATGGCTTTATGTCTGTGCCTATTCATGCGCCTGTGACTGGTACGGTAAAAGATATTGATATTGTTAACACGGCGAAAGGCGGTAAAAGCACAGCTATCATCATTACAACCTCTCTTAGCTCTGGGCAAATGCTCATTGAATCAGATAATCAGCAAAACTATTTAACAATGTCCCGCTCTGAATTAATTCAGGCGGTTAAAAACACGGGGATTGTGGGTTTAGGAGGGGCAGCCTTCCCGACTCACGTTAAAATGTCGATTCCTGATGATCGCAGCATTCATACTATATTAGTTAATGGCTGTGAGTGTGAGCCTTTTTTAACCACTGACCACCGCGTTATGCTGGAAAAAGTCGAAGACTTATTGCTCGGTATTCGCATTGCCATGAAATGTGTTGATGCCCCTAAAGCTATTATTGGCGTTGAAGATAATAAGCCTGATGTTATCGCAGCTATTCAACCAAACTTGCCTAAAGATGGCTCGATTCAATTAGAAACGATTGAAACAAAGTACCCGCAGGGTGCAGAAAAAATGTTGGCCTATTCGCTTTTAGGTCTAGAAATTCCTTCAGGTGGTCTACCTTCTGAAATTGGCTTGGCAATTTTTAATGTGGCAACCTTGGCTGAAATAGGTGCGCTCTTACCTGCTGGGCAAGGTTTAATCGAACGCATTATTACTATTACGGGTGATGACTTAGAGAAATCAGGTAATTTTTTAACCCCTATCGGCACGCCGGTACGTTACCTATTAGAATTTGCTGGTTTTTCGGGCGATGAAATAGAAATTATCTTAGGGGGTCCGATGATGGGGCTACCGATACATTCATTAGATGTACCGATTACCAAAGGAACGGGCGGCTTATTAGTGTTGGACAAACGCGCCTCTGAGCAAGGGGATGTTTTACCTTGCATCAAATGCACACAATGCTTGCAAGCTTGCCCCGTTTTCCTTAACCCTGCTGAATTAGGGCAGTTAGCTGCCGCACGCCAATACGATGTGATGGAAGATAGCTACCATTTAAATGATTGTTTTGAATGTGGTGCTTGCAGCTATGTTTGCCCTTCCAATATCCCACTTGTACAATATTTTAGAATTGCAAAAACTTTAAACCGTGAAAGGCATTTAGAAAATGGCTAAAACCCCTTTAAAAATTGATTTACGCACCTCGCCGTATATCCGCAAAGCACACAGTGTGCCGCAAATTATGCGTAACGTGGTTTATGCCTTATTGCCGATTGCCGCTTATGCGATTTACCAATTTGGTATCAGTGCTTTAGCCCTGATGTGTACCACTATTTTGGCTTGTTTAGGCACTGAAGCCTTATTTAATAATCTATCGAACAAAAAAAATACCCTCACTGATTTTAGTGCAGTTATCACTGGCTTATTATTAGGCATGACCTTACCTGCTGGCTTTCCTTTATGGATGGGCGTTGTTGCGGGCTTTACTGCCATTGCCATGGGCAAAACACTGTTTGGCGGTTTAGGCTTTAATGTTTTTAATCCTGCGCTAGTAGGACGTGCTTTTATTCAAGCGGCCTTTCCTGTTTCTATTACCACATGGACACCGGCTTTAGCTGTAGATCGCTTTGTTGAGTTTATTCCTTCTACTTTAGCTTTACCGTTTATGAAGCCTTTAGCGACAGCCGAATGGTCACAACAAGTCGCCATTGATGGATTTACGGGGGCTACGCCCTTAGCGCTAATGAAATTTCAGGGTATTTTTGTTGATAGTTATGATCTCTTTTTAGGCACAATTGCAGGCTCTACTGGGGAAACCTCTAGCTTATTGATTTTAATATGTGGCGCTTATTTAATGGCGCGAAAAATGCTCGATTGGCGTATTCCTGCAGCAGTCTTATTTGGCGCAGCCATCACCTCTGAATTTTTCTATTTTATGGACCCTAGCCATTATCCATCACCCAGTTTTATGTTATTTTCGGGTGGGTTGATGTTTGCAGCGGTTTTTATGGCCAGCGATATGGTTGCCTCGCCTGTTACCCCCTTAGGTATTTTTGTCTTTGGTTGTTTAGTGGGATTTTTAACCATTATTATTCGTTTATTTGGTGGTTTAACCGAGGCAGT
>DAOUSK010000113.1 GCA_030627265.1 Methylococcaceae bacterium | reverse complement strand
GCTTGTCCTTCTGTCATTAGCTCATCATTTTTAGTATGCCGAATGACTAAACCTTCTGCTGATTCAGCAACATATAATTTCTCAGGTCTTGAAGAATCCAATAACCCTGGCCCAAATAAAACATACTTTAATTTTGTCGGTTTATCACCTGCCATATAGCGTACATACAAATAAAAGGTATCGCTTTCGCTATCTTCTGTCGTTGTGTAGGTTAAAAGCTCCACAGGATCATGACCTATATTAGTATCTGTGCTACTGGCAACAAAATTACTTTTATCTGCATTGTATAAATAAATATCTAAATCAGACTCTGCCCCAACTTGACCATTGGCAATTTCATAAGGGCTTGCCCATTGAAAAGCAATACTAATCGTAGAGTCTTTAGGAATAATAATCTTTTGATATAAATCTGATGCTTGGTCCGCTGCTAAACCAAAATCATGTGCGCTTTCGCGTGTATCAGAAAAAACAGCCTTATTTTCATACGATTTGCGTGATGAGTTACCTGCTGCGGAAAAATAAGCCACACCACGAGCCGTCACTTCATTAACTGCTTGCGCAATAGGCCCTTCCTGAAACATAGGCATAGTTAAATAACCGATATCATCAACAATAATATCCGCGCCGTTATCTGCTAAAGCAATAATACCTTGTGCAAAACCAACCGGCCCTTCCCAAGCGGTATAAAACATTAACTTAGCAGCCGGTGCAATATCATGAATTAACTGCATCATTGCTCGGCCTTCATCAATCGTTGGGCCTTCAGCACATGAATACTCTTTGATAACCCTTACATCACTAGGTAAATCAGCACTTGTCACATCCGACTCAGCACCGCCCAAGCAATTATAACTATCGGATAACACGCCAATTGTTATGCCTTCACCATTTAAGTTATTTTGCTTTTTGACGACATCAGCGTACATGCCTGTCTCGCCTTTGTTAGTGGCTAAGCCAACTGAATACGATGTTCCTCGATGGCTACTAACCCAACTAATTCCAGTGATACCTGCTAATTTATCTAAATCCTTAATAGGAAGTACGCCTGAAATAAGATGTTTATAATGCGCGGTATTCGTCATACCAGCAGCTTCCAACCGTTTTATTACTGCCGATATGTCTTCTGCATTCGCTGTCACCGTTAGCGCAATTCGGTTGCCTGTTAATAACGTAAGACCTGCCGCATCACTATTAGAAACCGTACCATTAGCAATAAACTGCCGATTTAATTCCAATAATGCAGACTCTAACACCACCCTTTTATCGATATCAGGATCAACAGGGTCCTCACTTGATGAACAAGCAGATAACAGCATCATGACAACAATCAATAATCCTAATTTTATTTTCATTTGACTCGTTATAATTTTGATTTAGATAGGATTGATGGGTTGCGCAAAAGGCGCTCTACCCATCCTACCTTTATTTCCAATACCAATGACCTCAGCATCAATCCATGCCCGTCATTTTCATTAAATTTAAAAATTAAATTCAATCCCACTATTCACACTAAAGGCATTACGCAAAACAGACGTTAACTCAGAACCAATAACATCTCCGCTCTGTAGAATTAATGTTTCATTCCCTGCATCCGTATCCCAGTGCTGATATTCAAATGCTAGATTTAATGCCCAGCTATCACTTGCCCTAAACCGATAACCCAGCCCCGCTTTATAACCATGACTATTGGCTGAATGTTTAAGGTTATAAAGCGACTTCTGACCTTCTCCCTCAAAGTCTGCCCAATGAACAGCACTATTAACAAAAAACTCATGCCCGCCTTCTATGCCTAAAACCATATCCACCCCGATCCAAGGGCCTTTCCATTGAGTTTTATAGCGATTATTAATGGCTTTATATTCTTGCTCTTGATACTCATACCCGACTAGCGGCGTTATACTTCCCCAAATCGCCTGATGCTTTTGCCCTAAAACAAACTCATAGCCACCTGCACCAGAAAACTCCATCGCATAACCAGAATTTAGCTCAGCTTGTTGACTGTTATCAAACTCATCATTGACTTGTAAATTTCCATCGAATAAAAAGCCATACTTTGCACGCCCTTTTAGCAAAAAACCACTGGGTAATTTAAACTTCAAATCTGTTTGTAAATTCCATAAATCAACTGAATTCCACTTTTCATTAATCATAGGAGAAGCAACTTGCCACGCTAAACTTTCATTTTGATAACCTGTACTTAAGCCTATTTCCCAATAATTAAATGCCTCAGTCCCTTTGAGTGATGATTTTTCTTTACTAACAACCTGCTGCGTTTCATTTTGATTCACTACTGGCTCATCAAAAATAATCATATTTAACGCTTTCTCTTTCCCTAGATCTTTTTTAACGCCAACTGAACCATTCTCAAAAACATGCATTTTTAGTGCTAATTCATCTGCAATAACAACACTAGATAAGAAAAATAGAATAAAAAACAGCATCCTTTTTATTAAAAAGTTCATTTGTTATTGACCAAAGATTGCTCAAAACTATCCGCAGAAATAACATATAAATAAGTGCTTTCCCCACTGCCAAGCTGATCTTTTTCTATGGTTGCCGCAGACCAACTGCCATGAAGTGCTCGGTAATTAACAGCTAATGATTTTTTACTGTTATTAACCACCTTTAATGCCGTCACATAAATTCCCGATTTCCGCCAACTTGCAACGGGCTGAGTAGAGAACTGCTTATCTACAAGCAAATTAACCTTTTGATTGACCTGTTGCAAAGGCATATCAATAACACCCGTCTCAGGTCGCCTTTTATGGACAGGAATTTTGACTGATTTTGCCGCATACTGGGTTAAATCCATGTAAATAGCTTGTCGCTCATTTTTAGGAATTATTTCTGCTTTAGCGCCGCTACCTTTTTTATGAAAATCATCAAAGCTATCTTGGCCTGGGTAAATTTTATAGTTTTCCTGAACTTCAAAGCCTCTATCTAAATGATCAGAGTTTTTATAAATACCCATATTATGTAATTTATCAGCACTCGGATGAACGCTGTTTTGCTCTAACCAGGTTTTATTTGCATCGATCGCGCCGTGGCTATTATTCATTACATAAGGACGAATCAAAATAACCATTTCCGTTCGTTTTCTCACCTTAACAATATCCGAAAAGAAAAAACCTAAATAAGGAATATCACCTAAGAGTGGGACTTTCTTTTCTAAGTCTTCAGAACGCTCATTAATCAAGCCACCAACCGCAATCATCTGGCCATTTCTAGCAATGATATCGCCTGAAAAGGTTTGTGTATTCACGGTATCAACTTGGTAATTAACTAAGTCACCACCTGAATTTGGAGCAGGAATACTTCCACAGCCAGCACATACTGATGAATCCTCAACTAATATCCGAATATCCACCGTGCCATTCGCACTAATATTCGGCGTTAATAATAAGGTTTTACCAATGGCCCTGATTTCTGTCTCTGGTGCTTGAATACAAACACCTTGATTAACCGGAGTACCTATGATTCCTGTTTGCTGAGCAATATCAGGACAGGTAACACTCATACTCGTTGTAATGGGCCGCTCTTCGCCAATAAATATACGGCTCACTTCTTGATTACTGGTGGTTAACATAGGCGTAGCAAGTGCGGTGATTCGGCCTTCTTGCTCCATCAACATTAAACGGGCATCAAAATTTTTACTCGCGACCGCTGCAACCATTGCAGGGTCACCTAAACCAGCACGAACTAAATCACTGGCATTAGTGGCAGAATTAACAAAATTATCGCTACCTTTCGTCACTTGAAAGTCTCCAGCCTTAACTGAAAAATCAAAACTTGATTCATAACCATCGTTTAAAGATAATTCCAACACTTTAACTTCCAGTAATAGCGTTGCCATATCAATATTAAGTTCTTTATAAAGCGCACGAATATCTTTCATGGCATCTTTATCGCGTGTGCGGATAAGAACACGATTTTGTCGACGAATCAGCGTGACATAAATAGGTGAAATATGCTCAATTAACTCATTTAATGCACCGGTTGATCCACTAAACTTTCCTGATAACATCGCCTGTGATTCTGACTCGGGTAACATCTTTAACAAATCTAAAGACTGACCACGGCTGAAATTCATCTGCTGATTTTGGCCATTTTGATTATTGTTACTGCTATTACGGTTATTATTGTTATTATTTCCGTTATTACTATTATTGTTGTTATTCCCGTTGTTATTACTGCCGTTGTTATTCCCGTTGTTATTGTTATTACCTCCACCACCCGAACTACTGATGCCAAAGCCACTTTCACCACCCGATCCGCTTTGGTTAAAGGTATTACGCGCTATAATATCAAAGCGCTCCATACGATCGTACAAATCATCTGTTACGTCACTTTCATCTGCTCCACGACTGAACTCAACGCGCTCATAACCAAATAGGTCACGCACCATATAAGCAAAATCTAACGAAGTGCGCTGATGTTTAAAGGTAAATATTTCCGTTTTTTCATTACGGTAATCTACTTTTCCTAAGCGAAATTCGCGCACCGTATAAATACGAATCACTTTCGACTTTCTATCTTCTTGATACCAAAGATTATAGGTTTTTGCCATTGCCTCCAAAACATCTCTAGGTGCAATATCTCTTAAATACATGGTCATCTTTATTTCAGCAGCCGCTTTAGATGAAATGATATTTAAACCCGCTTGCTTGGATAAAATACGTAACGCATCACCCACGGTTATATCTTGAAAATCTAATTCTGATATTTTATAGGTTTCTCTACTGGCAGATCCCACTGAAAAAGAAAGCGTTAATAAAAGTACCCATACTACTGAACGTAAATTAAACATAATCCCCATAACTTAAAAAATTAAGGTTTGATTAAAAGGCATCACTAAGACACGAACTCGTGCTTTACTGATTTCCACAACTGTAAAAGTAACGACTTTATGATCGACCACTTTAGTAAGACTCTCCCCTTCTTCAAAATGAAAGTACTTACCCTTTGCTTTAAAAACGACGGTTGAAGGTCTATCTTCACTAATCACTTTACCCACCATTTCTATCTCCGGTAACAGTAATTCCCCATGTTTATTGACATCCTTGTCGACACTCTCTGGCTGATTATTAGGTAAGCGGCTTAAAGCCTTCCTAAAATTATCATTCATTACCGTTGGATCTCGTAAAATCTCGACGGCCTTATTTAAATTTTCAACCGTCAAGCCACTACCTTTGCTGTAAACCATATTCTCGGGTGCGCGCTGTTGCTCATCTTCCGCAAAAGCGAGTGTGCAAAAAACCAATAACAAAAAAACCAAGCTCTTCATGAAGGACTTCCCCCAGCCGCAGAAAACATAGCAACCAAAAAAGCCGCATAAACAAAGCCTATCAAGCCCCCAACAAATATCGTCATAAAAGGGGCAATCATGCCAGTTAACTTATCAATCGACTCCTCCAATAACTCATTATGGTATTCTGTCATTTCCACTAAAATATCATCCAAAGTTCCCGAGTTTTCACCAACCCGGATCATCTGTAAAACCAACGGCATATAATAAGATTTTTCCGCTAATGGCTCACCTAAAGAAGAGCCTTGTAATACGCGCTCACGTGCAAAAGCAACATGGCTCGCCATATATTTATTGCCATGCAATGCTTCCATAATACGCAGCGCCTCCACAATTAATACACCACTACTTAATAATAAGCCCATTCCACGACAAAATAATACCGTTCCAGATAGGCGAAAAACATGCCCAATTAAGGGAATGCGTAAAGCAAACCGATCAATCCACCATCGCGCGGGTGGCCAGTTATATAAAACCACAAAGACCACAATAAAAATTACCGCAAACACCCCAATAATCACACCATGAGTAATAAACCAATCGGAAGTATCAATCAGTGCCTGGGTAATGGGCGGCATGGGCTTACCCATGATTTTTAATAATTTCTTAATTTCTGGCACAACACTGGTTAACATAAATGCCACTAAACCAATCGCAAATAATAAAGTAAAGGCGGGGCCTTTTACCGCTTTAACAATTTTCTTTTTCAACTTACGTGTTGTTGCCATTTCAACAGCCGCTTGGTTCATGACCGTACTTAAACCACCTGTTTCTTCGCCGACAGCGATTAATTGAATACTTAAATTAGAAAACATGCCTAATTCTTTTAAAGCATCGCTTAATCGTCCGCCTTGCTGGATGCGTTCAGCAATACTTTTCCATACTTTACGTGTTCCAATTCGCGCGTGTTTACGCGTTAATTCCACCGCATCTAATAAACTCACACCACTACGCAACATAACCGCGATTTGATGAAACGCATCTTCCACATCTTGCGATCGAATCGAACGGTAATCAAAAGGATTTAAGCTGTATTCTTTCTCATCTGATTTTTTCTTAATCTCGTCAATTTTAATGACCATTAAGCCTTCGCCACGCAGCTGCATAATGGCAACATCTCTTGATGAGCCTTCTACAACATCAACCACCTGTTGGCCTGTTCTGCTACGAGCTGTGTAATTAAAAATTGCCATTTATTTCCAATGTTAATTACCTCGTTGAGGTTTGTTTGATGGGTTTCGCAAAAGGCGCTCTACCCATCCTACGTTTATACCAATATCAAAAACCTCACCGCTGCCGTAGGATGAGTGAGGCACGAAACCCATCACTCCCAAGCCTATTACATCCAAAGGTAACAATTCATTTCACCGTGGTTTGTTTGATGGATTTCGCAAAAAAGGCTTTACCCATCCTACGTTTATACCAACATCAAAAACCTCACCGCTGCCGTAGGATGGGTAGAGGCACGAAACCCATCGCTCCCAAGCCTATT
>DAOUSK010000040.1 GCA_030627265.1 Methylococcaceae bacterium | reverse complement strand
TGTAATAGTTCTTTTGCTTTGGTAATGGAGATGCCCGGAAATGTGGTGGGCATATATAAAATATCACCTTCATCTAAAGGCGGCATAAATTCACTGCCTATTTTAGAGAGTGGATAATAAGTAGAGCCAAGCAATAAAAGGGCAATGATTAAGCTAATACTGCGGAAACGCATGGCTAATTTTAATACTGGTGTATGTAAGCCGTGTAATAGTCGATTGGCAGGATTTTTATGCTCAGGAATAATCTTTCCACGAATAAAATAACCCATTAAAACGGGTACAACCGTCACCGTTAAAATCGCAGCAGCAGCCATTGCATAAGATTTAGTAAACGCTAAAGGGCTAAACAGGCGACCTTCCTGTGCTTCCATGGTAAAAATAGGAATAAACGAGACGGTAATGATTAATAGGGAAAAAAACAGGGCAGGACCAACTTCTTTTGAGGCACTGCTAATAGCTTGCCAGCGCTCTTCCTTGGTGAGTTCTCGTTGTTGTTTTTCGCGCGCATCCGCTAAATGTTTATGTGCATTTTCCACCATCACAATCGCGCCATCGACCATATCTCCAATGGCAATGGCAATACCGCCTAAAGACATAATGTTGGCATTTAAGCCTTGGTAACGCATGATAATAAAAGCGATTAAAATACCCAACGGTAAGCTAATAACAATGACTAGTGACGAACGTAAATGCAGTAAAAATAGCCCGACTAAAATACTAACAATAATCAGCTCTTGGATTAGTGCTGTGTTGAGTGTTTTAACAGCGCGGCTAATTAAATCACCTCGGTCATACACAGGAACAATTTCCACGCCTTTCGGTAATCCACGTTTAAGTTCGGTTAGTTTTTCTTTAACGGCATGAATCGTTGCTTGGGCATTTTCACCAAAGCGCATAATAATTATCCCGCCAGCGACTTCTCCCTCGCCATTTAAATCAACCAAACCTCGACGTAATTCAGGCCCGATATGGACATGAGCAACATCTTTTAAACGCACAGGCGTACCGTTATTATTAACGCTTAAAGGGATGCTATTTAAATCATCAACCGATTGAATATAGCCTAAGCCCCGTACCATATATTCCGTTTCCGCCATTTCAATTAAGCGTCCGCCCACATCATTATTAGAGCGAATAATGGCTTGTTTTACTTTAGATAAAGGAATGCCATAAGCTTGTAGTGCATTAGGGTCGACTTCAACTTGATATTGTTTGACAAAGCCACCCATTGAGGCGACTTCAGCAACCCCTTTCACTGTTTGTAAGGGGTAGCGTAAATACCAATCCTGTAATGAGCGTAATTGTGCTAAATCATGTTGTCCTGTTTTATCAACTAATGCATATTCATAAACCCAGCCAACGCCCGTTGCATCAGGGCCTAAAGTAGGCGTAATACCTTGTGGTAATTTGCCACTCACATAGTTTAATGATTCCAGTACTCGCGAGCGCGCCCAATATAAATCAGTCCCATCCTCAAAAATCACATAAACAAAAGAGAGACCAAAAAAAGAATAGCCACGCACGACTTTAGAATAAGGCACGGATAACATCGCTGTGGTTAAAGGGTAGGTGACTTGATCTTCTACCACTTGTGGTGATTGCCCAGGGACTTCTGTAAAGACAATCACTTGCACATCAGATAAATCAGGAATCGCATCTAAAGGCATACTTTTATAGGACCAATACCCCCCTAAGCCTAGTAACATAGCGACAATGAGAACTAAAACACGGTTATTGATGCTTTGTTCAATAATGCGATTAATCATGATCCATCTCCTGATGATTCATGGTGGAGTGATCTATCACTTGGGGAGAACTCATTGGTTTTTTCTGGTTCTGTTCAGCCAACATTTTAGCGGTTGCTTCACGTAATTTCGATTCAGAATCAATTAAAAATTGTGCCGATGTCACCACGCGATCACCAGCTGTTAACCCTTTTAAAACAATGACTTTTCCACTGGAAGAAAGGCCTAATGTGACCAAACGAGGTTCAAATTTCCCAGGCTCACGCACTACAAATACTTGCTTGCGTGTACCTGAACGAATAATGGCTTCATCGGGAATCACTAAAGCATTTTTTTGTGCATCTGCATAAATCGTCACTTCTGCAAACATCTCGGGTTTTAATAATAAATCGGGATTATCAAACACCAAGCGTACTTTAATGGTGCGCGTTTTTGCATCGGCATAAGGGTAGATATAAGCCAAATGCCCAGTAAAAGTTTTTCCGGGTATGCCAACAAGCTGCATTTCTACCGCATCTCCCTCTTTAACCCAAGGGAGTTCATATTCATAAATATCGGCATAGACCCAAATTTTACGCAAATCAGCAATCATATAAAGTTCAGTAGCGGGCGTGACAAACTGCCCCTCGCGTGCGCCAATCCTCATAACAACTCCTTCCTCTGGCGTATGAATATGCAGGCTTTTTTTAACTTTATGTTGATGTTTTAACTCATGTAATTGATGCTCAGGTACATCGAGTAATTTTAGGCGTTCTAGTGTGCTTTCTACCAACTCTTTCGCACCGCGTCGGATATCTGCGATAGGGCTATCTTTTAAGGCGTTAAGGTTTTTTAAAGCAAGAATATATTCTTGTTGCGTGGTCACTAATTTAGGTGAATAAATGCTGAGTAAATCGGTGTTTTTTTCTACCCATTGCCCGGTTTTATCCACATTAAGCGATTCAATCCAGCCTTCAGTTTTAGGGTGTAAGTGCAGCATGCGTTCTTCATCATAAGCAATACGCCCCACAGCTCTAACTTCGTGAGATAGCGTTGCATAGTGTGCTTTCGCCGTGCGTACGCCCATGTTTTGTACCGTAGTACCATCAATTTCCACCGTGCCTACAGGTGCCTTATCATTATTTTCCGCTTCTTCATAAACAGCAATGTAATCCATGCCCATCGAACCTTGCATCGGGACAGCTGAGGTGACTTCAGGGTTCATCGGGTTGCGATAAAATAAAATCTTTTTACTGGCAACTGGTTTTTCTATCGTTTGATTATTATCTTCATACGCAAGCCAATAACCACCAGATAAGCCAAGTAATAACATGACTAGTGCAACCATAAAAAGCATTAGCTTATTCATAAATTTCTTCCTTGCCAATGATGGCTATTAACTGTGCCGCAGCTTGATTGGCTAAACTAAGTGCTTGCCAGTACTGGATTTCATAGTTATATAAAGTAATTTGGCTGCGTACCAAATTTAGAAAATCCACTTTATTGACTTGATAACCTGCCAGCATAGAAGCAACCGTTTGTTTCGCTTGGGGGATAATTCCTTGCTTAAACAAAGTGGCTTGCTGCTGATGTTGCTGATAATCACTATAAGCACTAGAGATGTCTGCGCGAGTTTGATTCCATTGTTCTTTTAATAAATAGCGTTGCTGAATAAGCTCACTATTATATTGATCGATTGCTTTTTGTTGTTTACTGCCAGCGAAAATTGGCACCGTCATACTTACTTTAAAACTGATTAAATCAGCGCGCTCTTGCCCAGCTAAATTATCCACACGACCCCCATAAAAAACACCGACATTAAAATCAGGCAATAAATCTTTTTCAGCTAATTTTAATCGAGATTGTGCGGCATGAATATTTTCACGCCGAGAGCTTAATAAAGCGCGTGTATTTTCCGCATCAGTATATAAAAGGTTTTCACTTTTTAGCGCTGCTAATGTTTCAGGAACTGTCTCCGGTAATTGAATCAGTTGATTAGCGGGTCTAGACAGTAAGGTATTAAGCTGAGCTTGATATTTTTTGAGCGTTGCCTTGACCTTTATTTGCTTATCTAATAATTTGGATAGCTCTAACTGAGCCAATAAAACATCCTGCTGTAGGCCTTCACCGACTTCATACTTTGTTCTTGCAATCGCAACAAATTGGCGTAGTAAGTTTTGATTTGAATTGATGATATTTAAAGAGCGCTGTAGATAAAAAAGCATCCACCAGTTTTGCTTAACATAGCTTAATAAATTCAAGCGTACTTCATCAACATCATATTTAGCCGCTTCTGCTTGATAATTTGCTGTCTCAGCACTCAAAGTTAATTTACCAAAAAAAGGAATGGATTGGCTAATACCTCCTTGCATTTGTGTCATGTTTTCTTGTGCAAGATCAAAGCTATCAGTCGGAATATTTAAGGCATTAAAGCTAATGACAGGATCGGGCAAGCTGCCCATTTGTGCAGGAATAGCTGACATTGCGATATAACGCGCCTGCATTTGCGCTAAATTAGGGTTTTCTTGCACAGCAATTTTTAAAGCCGAAGCAAGGCTTAAAGTTTCTGCTGGTTCAGCTTTAGCCAAGCTAGTGAGACATAGAATAAAGAGTAAAGTTACTTTACGAGCTAACATGATGCAGTCCTCAGACAAATAGAATAACAATTTAAACCGTGATTAAACGAGGGATAGGGCGCGAGTTAAACTCTTTTAATGAGTCAATCATATAAAAATTCGCAGCTCTCCTTATAAAACGGTTGATATAGGTGGCCTGAAAAGAGACGGGTAGTTAGGGGATGTTGAGGCGCTTACTTTAAAATCACTAAATAAGGCAGCAGAAGTAGAATAAAGGCCGCGATAAGATGAGGGGGTATTAGCTGGGCTGCAAAAATGTGAACTGCAATTATTAGTATGATGACAATGTAACTCAGCTGATTGCTCTAAAAGTACTTTAGAGTCCTGCGGCGCAGTATTATCTGCCATAGACATCATTTTCGACTTCATTAAATGCTCAGACATGCCGATTTCAACACAATGATCAAACGCAGAAACAACAGGCGTTATGAGTAGTGAAAATATTAGAAAAAAAGAAAGTCTGTATTGAGTCATTTATCTTTGAAAATAGCGCTAAATATTGATTTCATTGTAGCATAGAGATTTAAATATTAAGCGTGTTGAGAGGTCACTTATTGTTGAAGGCGATAAACGCTATTTTTAATAAATATTAAGCGTCTAAAATTGCAATCTATATCACTAGGTGCTATATTTTGATGATGCAGAAATTAATGACAAAACAATTTTCAAAATGGGCGTTAAGTCAAAATATTGCTTCAAATGGATTATTTGAAGCAATAGAGGAAGTACAGTCTGGAAATTTTAATGCTAATTTAGGCGGTCATCTGTATAAAAAACGAATTCGATTTGAAGGTCAAGGAAAAAGCAGTAGTGGACGAACGATTGTTTGTTACAAAAAAGGAGATAGAGCTATTTTTATTCATGGTTTTGCAAAAAATGAAAAATCGAATTTATCTAAAAAAGAGCTTAACGCTTTTAAGGAGTTCTCAAAAATATTGCTAGGGTTTTCAAAAAAAGAAATCACTTTAGCAATTGAGAGTGGTAGTTTTATCGAGGTGGGTATATGAGAGATTCAATTGAAAAGTCAATAGTCAGTACAATATCAGATTTAAATAATGATGGCTTAGTTGATGATATAACAATGAAAAACATAGAAACTTTATGTATTCCTGAGGTTAAAGAATATAGTCCAGAAAATATTATTTCTATTCGGAAAAAATTAAAATTAAGCCAAGCAGCACTTGCAAACTTATTTAATATTAGTGCATCTACTGTTCAAAAATGGGAACAAGGGAATAAAAAGCCCACAGGAGCATCTAGAAAATTACTCGATGTAGTTGAAAGAAAAGGGTTAGCTGCGCTAATTTAAAATAAACATAATAACAATGCCTGAGTCGGAAATATAAAAATGGAAATGGATGAAAGAGTAAAGAAGTTAGATACGCCTGAAAAATGTGTAATCTTTGCAAAAAATTGCCTTGTTCGTGATAGGAAGGACTTGGCAACTCAAGCAAAACGAAGAGCAGTTCAACTTCGAGCAGAATCTTACGGAGCAGAAACTGAAGCTGAAAAAGGAGCTATAGAAGCAATTTATGCTTATGAGGAGATTCTTACGGCTCGAAATGGTAAAAAAACACGTGCAGGAAGAACATGGCAAATGATAAAGAGACACGGGATAATTGGAACTGTTGAGCGAGCTGTAAATCGACCAGTTGAAACTCAAGGGTATACCGCCCTCGTTGAAATGGGACTTGAAGACTATGCCTTTGAAGCAGTAATTATTCGTCATCCTGACCTTTTTAGCAAAGAAGCATTACAAATATCACAAGAAAGAATGAACCAGTGGAAAAGCTCATAATAAACAAATTAGCTTGATGACTTTTACGTTAAGTAATCCGGTCGTTAGATCCGGTATTACGTTCATTAATTACCGTGCGAGTTTCACAAATTAATTGGTGCAGCTTCTGTGTTGATATCAATTCAGCGACTTTGGCTAAACGGTCTGGTTCGTTAAAAAAAGTAGAGAATCTGGCACAGTGGAAACAAAGTGATTTGTTTGATGAAAAGGAAAAGGTCGTTCTTGAATACACCGAATCTGTTACTTATTCAGATCAACAGGTAACAGACGAGTTAGTAGGGAGGTTAAAGGTGTATTTTGATGAGGATGCCATTGTTGAGCTAACAGGGCTTATTGCATTTCAGAATCTATCTAGTAAATTTAATAGCGCGTTAGATGTGCCTTCCCAAGGTTTCTGTCAAGTTCCTAGCGATCATAACAAAGCTTAATCAAAGCATAAGCTAGCGGATAGTCGCTTAATGGATATGTGAGCTAAAGCCAGTACAAACTGGCGAGGTTATAAGAGGGGTATGGTTTAAAAACCAGCTAAAATAAGTATGACTGAAGCTGCTAAGGCTCTAACAGTTAGTAGGAAAAAATAATCAATGGTTAATGGTAGTATTACACCAGAAATGGCAGTTAGGCTATCAATTTCGTTAGGTGCTAGCCCTAAAAGTTGGATGATGCATCAAATTGTTTATGATCTTTGATAAATTGAACAGCACAAGTCTGAATTAGGCGTGCGTGTGTTAAATGTTGCTTAATTAGTACATTCACCTGATTAACTATCCAAACAACCCATTAAGGAATTCTTATGTTTAAAGTAATAAAAAATGGCGCGAATCGATTAGATATTGAATTGAGTGAAAAGTTGGATACAGAAGATATGAGAGTTGCATTAGATGAATTGATAAGTAAGTCGGAGAATATTGAAAAAGGCAATATTCTTTATGAAATTATCGACTTACCTGTTCCCTCGCTTGGTGCAATTGGAGTTGAACTTTCTCGGCTTCCTGAGGTGTTTGAGCTAGTGAAAAAATTTGACCGGATTGCTGTATTAACTGATAAAGATTGGTTAAAAAAAGTAAGCGAATTGAAAGGTGCTCTGTATCCAGGGTTAGAAATTAAGGCTTTTAATCGAGATCAAAAAGCGGAAGCAGAAGTTTGGTTGTTAAGCTAAGAGTAAAAAATGGACAAAATAATTGAAATAGCCTTTGCTGTCTCTATGCTGGGATTTGTGGTTGGCAGTATGATAACGTTAGGCTTAGGTCTAACCGTGTCACAAATTATTGCACCTTATAAAAAATTAAAAAGTCTACTATTGGTATTGCTAGCTAATTTTGTATTGGTACCACTTTTTGCTTTTTATTTAGTGCAATGGGTTCCGATGCCAGAAGGTGTTCGTATCGGAATTATTCTTTTATCGTTGGGAGGTGGCGCGCCTTTTATTCCTTTAATCGTTGCTGTGGCTAAAGGTGATGTTGGTGGCTCAGTCGGTTTAATGGCATTATTATTAATTGTGACGATTATATTTATGCCGCTTGCTGTTCCCTTTTTGTTGCCAGGCACTTTAGTGAGTTCTTTAGATATTGCCAAGTCCTTAGTGACGATTATGCTCGTGCCTTTAGTGATAGCTCTTTGCTTTAATGCTTATTTGCCAAAGATTGCATTTCGACTACAAGCCTATACAAGAAAAATAACGGGGCTTTCTGTTTTAGGGCTAATCATTTCTATTTTGTTTTTATATACCGAAGTTATTGTTAGTAATGTTGATGTTTTGGCAGTTATTAGCGTATTTTTTCTAGGTGCAGCAGTGATAGGTGATTTTATGGGGGGCAGAAGTAGATCGGCTAGAATCTCGCTTGTTGCTGGTACGGGCTTGCGTAATCCACCTGTGGCGATTTTAGTGGCTAGCCAAAGTTTTTCTACTGAACCAATGGCGGCGATAGTGCCTTTATTACTGGCGATAATTGCGGTACTTATTTTATTGCCTTGGGCAAAAATAGTGAGCACTTATGCTTAATTATATTGATGGAAAAGAAGATGAAAAATTCACTCGAACTTAAAGTAGTCCCGCCTTTAGCTATGTTGATTAGTGCAGGGTTAATCTATTTTGCTGCGCAATTATTACCCGTTTCAACGGTATTGTTGGATTATAGAGAGACACTAACCGGTTTTTTGATTGCACTAGGGTTGCTGGTTGATTTGTCTGCTATTGCATTTTTTTTACTTGCAAAAACGACCGTTAACCCTTTTCAACCAGAAAAATCATCAGCGTTAGTCACGTCAGGTATTTATCAAATAACACGTAACCCTATGTATATTGGTCTGATATGTTTGCTTTTTGCATGGACAATTTGGCTGGGTAGTTTTTTTGGTTTGATTGTTATTGTGCTGTTTCAGCAATATATAACGCGCTTCCAAATAATGCCTGAAGAAAGGGCGCTAAGGCAGATATTTGGCAAGGATTATGACGATTACTGCTCGCAAGTCAGGCGCTGGTTATAATGCCAGACCCAATAAATACAATTCGTTATAAGTATTTGAAATAACATGTTTTATGTAGGATGGGTAGAACGTAGCAGCTGTCTTTTTAGTTGTGTAGTGAATCCCACCAATCCCATGTATAAAGTGATGGGTTTCGCAAAGGGCGCTCTACGCACCCTACGCAAAACCTGACACCTATATAAAATCGACATGCTTGACTGGGTAGATTTCGGGAATGGCGGGTCTAACAATCATTATATATTGGGGGTGGTATAAAAGGTGGCGGCTTAATCTGTATGAGCTTCTTTGATTGCTACCCAGTGAGCATCGGGGTTAAAGATTGATATTTCTTTAGCAAGCTGACTGCTTTTTTCCCCTAAATTTTGCTCGTAAACAATACCTTCATGGCTAACAATAAAGGTCATAATACCTGTTTCACTATATTCTACTGGCGAAGCAATGAGAGCAAAGCCTTTTGTCATATGTTGACCAGATAGGTAAGAATAAGCACCGTTTTTTGCATGTTTTCCTTGGGCTTTGATGATTTTATAAAAATACCCGTGGTAGCCATGGCTAATTTGGCGATCGGAAAAAAGTGGGCCTAATGGGCTGAGTGTTTCATCAGCATTTGTTTCCCAAAAAAGACCATCTTGCTTTCCTGGAAAACTCATGAATTTTTGAGCGTATTCCAATATGCCATTATGGTTATAATCTTTTGCCATATATTCCATTTGTGCATCATAGTAAGCTAAAACAGCTTGCATAACATTGAGCTCGTTTCTGCCTATACGGCGGATACGCATGCGTTCAAGTCCTTCATTAATATCAAAGTGCCAACCTGCAGGGCTAGAGATAATAGGAATAGGGAGAGTCCATGTATCTTCACCAACAGCGATGAGTTTTTTTGTTTTGCTAAGGGTCACTAAATGATGATTCGAGTCCCATTTTTCAATGAAATTATCAAGATTTTCATGAGTTAGGTTTTCAGTGGGCAATATGTTTGCATAATTACTGCCTAATAGTTTTTTCGTTAATGCAATATCTTTATTTTTAAGGCTTTGTGTAAAAGTATTAGCGGCATCTTCAGGGGTTGCAAAGACAGCTAATTCAAGCTCTGTATCGATAGTAAAGAGTGGTGGGCTTTTTTCAAGCAAAGAGCAGGATAAAAGAGGCGCGAAAAAAGCTAAAAGTAGAATTTTAAATAAATAGTGAGTCATAAATATTTGTGTTTTTTGAGTTATATAGTTCATTTTTTGATCCTTTTATCTACGCCCGCGCCCACCACCACCGCGGCTTCTGCTCATTGACCGATTACTATGATTACCTCGGTTAATACTTTGGCGTGATTGGCTGGGGGATCTAGACCCGCTAAATGCATTGTTTCGTGTGTTTGAAGAGCGATAGTTGCCTTGGTTTTTGCTAAAACTATTCGAACGACTGGGTGTTTTATTGATGGATGAGCGCAGCGAATTACCTGCTGAACCTTGGAGTTTTTTACGTCCTTCGGAAGGGTTTATAGCGCGATTATTTAATGTTGAGCGTGCTTTGTCTCGTTGATTATCACGACCTCTATGATTTTTTCGTTGCTCAGTAGCCTTGCGATTGTTATTTCCTTGTTGAGCTTTATTTTTGTTGGAAAGCTTGTTGTCCCGGTTATTTTTATTTCTATCGGAAAGCTTGTTATCCCGATTAGCTTTGTCTTTACGGTTCCAGTCCTGATTTTTTCTGCTGCCATCTAGCTTATTACGGTCAATATTAATATTGTTAAATTTATTGACGTTGATGTTAACGCTGCCACGTCCATGCCCCCAATGGCAATTTGACCAAAGCGCATAAGTGATCCCCACGCCAACAGCAAATCGAACAGCAGGCATGACGGGGTTGTAGGCATAGTGTGGTGGGTAATAATACCAAGGCGTGTAGTGTGGCCACCACCAGGTTCCGTAAACAACGGTTGTATTATAAACAGGGACATAGACAGTTTCAGGCTTGGCTGGCTCTATGATGATAATGGTTTCAGTTGCTTTTTCTTCAGTAATGACCTTTTGTTCGTCGCTACTTTTAAGGTTGCCTTGTTCTTTTGCTTTTTTTCGTAGTTTTTGTACGCTATCCATAATGCGCTCTGAATCCGATAAAAAAGCCTCGCCAAGTTTTTTTATCCAGTCAGGTTTTTTAGCCATCATAGCAAGGACTTGTGGGAAGGCGACAAGGGACATAACGCTGGGATCCCAAGATTTTGTTTGTACTATTTTTACCGCAGCATCACCTTCTTGTTTTGGGTTATCTTTAGACCATTTTACAGCCTCCGTTAAATCACTAGGGTAGGTGGATGCCATTAGGATTTGTGCGAGTAAAGAATCGGGGTAAAGTGCGATAGGCGCCATCATTTGGTCAAGCTCGGCCTCTGTGATTTTTGCTTTTTTTATTTCTTCTGTGCTTTCTGTCGCTACTGTTGCTTCTGCCTGTACGGACCCTAGTGAAAAAACTAATAGGCTAATGCATAAGCAATTATTAAAAATTATTAATGATTTATTCATTGTCTGACTTCCAAGTGACTAAATGGCTGTGATGGATTCAATGTGTTCATTTACTTATTTTTTTGTGTGATTCGTTGGCCTATTAAACTTGCAATTAAAATAGCCAAGTAAAATTGTCCCATAATGGCTTCTAAAATGACAAAACTGCGGGCAGTCATATTAATAGGAGTGATATCTCCATAGCCTAGGGTGGTTAAAGTAACCATGCTGAAATACCACATTTGAAAAAATAGGTCTTCTCTAGTCGTGCTAGGGGCATGAATGAGTGAAAATGAGGCTGGATTGATTGTTTCTATTACTTGATAAATTGATGTCCATGCTAAGCCAATAATAAAATAAACGGCTATCGCGGCATAGATTAATTCTGCGGTAATAATGCCTTGTTTTAAAATGAACTTAAGAATATGAGTTGCAGTATAGCCCCAAAAAAAAATGTTACAACAGAGCTCTAAAATAAACCAAATGTCTACCAAGTAAAAGTAATGTAGTGCTCGGAAAATGAAGATTAAGCTAGCAAGGCTTAGGCTAATGATAAGGGGGCGGTTTGAACCGGAAATAGCGATCACACCAGAAAAAATAATTAAGATAAAAAATAAATTTAATAGGTGTTTTACAAGAATAAAGCTACCCATAATAGGGTAACTAGCAAAAAATAGAATTAATGAGCTGAGTAATAGCAGAAAGCGATTGTTTTTTTGTATAAACAGGGTGTGCAATAAATTCTTTTTCTGCATAAAAGGGCGCTAAATTAACGGCTAGTAAATGAGCTGAGTATTTCATACTATCATGAGAGTATCCCTAGAGTAGTTTTATCTTTAAGATAGTGATAATTGATGGTTTTAGTGTTTTAAGACAAGTTGGCAAACAGCTTTATCTGAAGAAAAGCTAATAATGACAAGCGGGGTGGGTGTGGCTAATGTCGGGAAAAGCAATGGCAGTCCCTTATGGGAAATAGGGGTTGTCAGTTGATTGAGTTTTAAGTAAAGTTGAGGTAGTTGTAAGGCTTAGCGCAGCATACCGCCTTAATGAAGGTGGTGGGATGGCTGAGAAGTGCTCATCAGCAGTATGAATTATATCGTTGATTTTCCAGCAATAGTTGCCTCAGGCACCTCAATGAGTGAGCCTGTTTTTACATCATAAATATAGCCGTAAATAGGGATGTTTTTTGGTACCAGAGAATGATTTCTGATGCGAGTCACATCATCTAAAACACTTTGCTGTTGGTCATCAATAGTCAGCCAATCTATAAAATCACCTTCATTAGAGCCATTACCTTCGCAGCAGTCATGCCAGCCCGACTTATCAACGGATGCTGTTTTTAAGCTAGTCGATAATAAGTCACGCATAATTGAATCAGTGAAAGTTTCCATACCGCAATCTGTGTGATGAATAACAAACCATTCTTTAGTGCCCAATAATTTGTAAGAAATAACCAGTGATAGAAGGGCTAAAGGAATAGTAGTCCTGTTGCCCTTCGAATTGATAGTTTTCTGTTATCTCCGAGGAAGATTCTAGTCTCAATAATGTTATTTTAGTAGCTATGTAATGGTTTATGATGGGTAAAGATATAGTTTATAGTTGGTGCTTATGAATAAATTTAAAGAAATGCAGGTTTTTTGTCGGATTGTTGAGTTAGGGACTTTTTCTGCGGTTGCTAGAGAAAAGGGAATTTCAGCGATGATGATTAGTAAACACATAAAGCAGCTGGAAAGTGATTTGGGTGTCACGCTTATTAATCGACAAACAAGAAAATTACAAATCACTGAAATAGGTAATAATTATTATCAGCAGTGTAAAAAGATTCTAGAAGATATAGATTCTTTGGAGTGTTCCATTTCGCAGTTAAGCTCTAATGTTAAAGGCGTTTTGCGTATTAATGCGCCGATTGATTTTGGTGGGCTTTATATGGTTCCTGTGATTGCTGAATATCAAAAGAAATACCCTGACGTTGAAGTGTTAATGTCGCTTGATAATGCAGAGATTGAGTTAAGTGCGGGTGAATTTGATATGTCCATCGTTGTCACGGATATTTTAGATGAGGGGGTTGTTGCTAGAAAAATAGCGCAGACTTCGTTATGTACTTATGCCGCACCTAGCTATATTAAAAAACAAGGTGAGCCATTAGAGGTTAATGATTTATTGCGACATAAGTGTTTGCACTACTTGGGGACGCCTCATGGCAATTCATGGGTGTTTTCTGATGAAGGTGAGCGTGTCGAAATTAGTCCGCAATGGATATTTGCATCGAATAATGGTCGAGCTTTATGTCAGGCTGCTGCATTGGGTATGGGAGTGGTTCGTTCGCCGGCATTATCGGTTAAACCTTATGTTATATCAGGTGAATTAGTAGAAATATTAGCAGATTATCGAATAAAAAATTTATCAGTTTATGCTACTTATTTACAGCGAAATTATTATCCCGCGAAGATGAGTACTTTTTTAGACTTTTTAGTGGCTTATTTTGCAGAATAAATAAATGCTTTTTAGCCATGAACTTATTGAGGATATTAAGGCTTTATGGGATAATGCGAGGGTTTTATGTATTGAAGTGCCTCTTGTTTTCGTATTGTTGGAGAATGGGGGGGGTGACCTCAACTTGTCTGGACAACAGGCTTATTTATTATGCAATTTACTATAAAAGAAGGTTTGGATCTGCCGATTACGGGAGCGCCCAAACAGTCCATTAAAGAAGGGAACAGTGTTTCATCTGTTGCTATCTTAGGTGTGGATTACGTGGGCATGAAGCCTAAAATGCTGGTAGCAGAAGGTGATAAAGTAAAATTAGGACAGGCTCTTTTTGAAGATAAAAAGAATCCTGGCGTTATTTTTACGGCACCTGGCTCTGGAACAGTGACTAAGATTAATCGCGGTGAACGCCGAGTTTTACAATCAGTTGTTATTGAATTAGAGAAAAAAGAAAAGGAAGTCACTTTTGATTCTTACCCTGCTGCTGAGCTAGAAAAATTAACAACAGAGCAAGTTAAAGCTAATTTAGTTGCTTCTGGTTTATGGACAACAATTAGAACTCGCCCTTACGGTAAAGTTCCTGTTATTGAAAGTACACCAAGTTCAATTTTTGTGACAGCGATTGATACGCGTCCTTTAGCCGCAGATCCCGTTGTTGTTATTAAAGAACGTAGTGATGACTTTGCAAATGGTTTAGCGGTTGTTGCTAAATTAACGGCAGGTAAAACCTACCTTTGTAAAGCGACCGGTGCTGATATTACTTCTAATACAGCAGAAGTTGCTGAATTTGAAGGTGCGCATCCTGCAGGCTTACCAAGTACGCACATCCATTTAATCGATCCCGTTGGTACAGGAAAAACAGTATGGCACTTAGATTACCAAGCGGTAATTGCGGTGGGTGCATTGTTTACCACTGGAAAATTAAATGTTGAACGTGTTATTTCATTAGCAGGTCCTGCTGTAAAGGAGCCTTCTTTAGTGCGTACACGTGTTGGCGCAAATACGGATGAGCTTGTTGCAGGTGAACTGCAAGATGATGAAAATCGTGTTATTTCAGGTTCGGTACTATTTGGACATGAAGCCGCTGATTGGGCTGCTTATTTAGGTTGTTACAGTAACCAAATCTCTGCTTTACGTGAAGGAAGAGATCGTGAGCTATTTGGCTGGATTGTGGCAGGTAAAGATAAATATTCAGCGATGAATGTTTATACTTCAAGTCGTGATCGTGCTGATAACCGTCTATTCCCATTAACAACGGATAAAAATGGTTCAAATAGAGCGATTGTTCCTGTGGGCGTTTATGAAACGGTAATGCCGTTAGATATTTTACCTACACCGTTGTTAAAAGCATTGGTCGTTGGTGATACTGATCAAGCGCAATTATTAGGTGCATTGGAGCTAGACGAAGAAGATATGTCTTTGTTTACATTTGTTGATCCAGGTAAGCATGATTTTGCTCCTGTATTACGCGCTAATTTAACTAAAATTGAGAAGGAAGGCTAATGTCGGCTAGAGATTTTTTAGATAGTATTGAGCCGAATTTTACAAAAGGTGGCAAATTAGAAAAGTATTACGGTCTCTATGAGATGGTTGATACTTTTATCTATACGCCCTCAGCTGTAACAAGCGGTACAACCCATGTTCGTGATGGTAACGACCTGAAACGTACGATGACTTTTGTCGTTATTGCGACATTATTTTGTATTCTAATGGCGATGTATAACTCAGGTTATCAAGCTAATTTAGCTTTAGAAGCAATGGGCTTAGATGAAACAACTGGATGGCGTAGTATTCCTATGATGCTATTTGGGTACAACCCAATGAATCCTGTTTCTAATATGGTACATGGTGCATTATTTTTCTTACCTATTTATATCGTGACCTTAGCGGTTGGTGGTGTATGGGAAGTATTATTTGCAACAGTCCGTGGTCATGAAATAAACGAAGGTTTCTTAGTATCTTCAATGTTATATACATTGATTTTACCGCCTGATATGCCTTTATGGCAGGTTGCTTTAGGTATCTCTTTTGGTATCGTGATTGGTAAAGAAGTTTTTGGTGGAACGGGTAAAAACTTTTTAAACCCAGCATTAACAGGTCGTGCCTTTTTATTCTTCGCATATCCTGCGGCGATTTCAGGTGATTCTGTTTGGGTTGGAGTAGATGGTTTTACGGCAGCGACACCTTTAGGTTTAGCGGCAACAGGTGGACTTGATGCAGTACATGCAGCAGGTTATAGCTGGTTTCAATCATTTATGGGTTTTATTCCAGGTTCTATCGGTGAAACATCAACCTTAGCGATCATGATTGGTGCGGCATTCTTACTTTATACACGTATTGCTTCTTATAGAATCATGGGCGGAGTATTAGGTGGAATGGTTGCGACTGCCATTATGTTTAATATGATTGGTAGTGATACTAACCCAATGTTTGCATTTCCTTTCTATTGGCATTTGACAGTAGGTGGTTTTGCATTTGGTATGGTTTACATGGCAACTGACCCTGTTGGTGCTTGTATGACGAATACTGGCCGTTGGATTTTTGGTGCGGTTATTGGAATTATGGTGGTATTAGTACGTGTAGTGAATCCTGCTTTCCCTGAAGGCATGATGCTATCTATCTTGTTTGCTAATATGTTTGCCCCTGTGATTGATTATTTTGTCGTTCAGGCAAATATTAAGAGAAGGATGAAACGTCATGCCTAACGAGAAAAAGACCTGCAAATATGCAGAGAAGCTGAACGAAAAATTGGCGAGCTGTGAGCACTACCAAAAATTCGCAAAGTATAGAGATCATATATTATCGCTAGGTAACGATAGTTTGGAAAAAACTATCGCGATTGCATTGTCACTATGTTTCGTCTGTGCCATCTTAGTTTCAATGGCAGCGGTGGCATTACGCCCGCTACAAATTGAAAATAAAGCTATGGATATGAAGAAGAATATTCTTGATGTCGCTGGTTTGTTACAGGAAGGTACGGACATACATGAAGCTTTTGCTAGTAAAATTGAAGCTAAGTTAGTTGATGTTGCAACCGGTGATTATGTTGACGGTGATGTACTTGCTTACGACCAACGTAAAGCGGCAAAAGATTCGACGCAAAATGTTGTTTTAACTAAAAACCAAGATTTAGCGAGCATTAAAAGGCGCGCAAAAATTGCAAAAGTTTATTTAGTTAAAGACGGTGACAGTGTTAAATCAATTATCTTGCCAGTTCATGGTTATGGTTTATGGTCAACGATGTACGGTTTCCTAGCTTTAGAAGCTGATGGTCAAACAGTACAAAGTATTAACTTTTATGACCAAGGTGAAACACCTGGATTAGGTGCTGAGGTGGTTAATCCTAATTG
>DAOUSK010000106.1 GCA_030627265.1 Methylococcaceae bacterium | reverse complement strand
TCAAAGTTCTTCTAAAAGCACGTCGTCCAGGTGACTGGCACGTACATACTATGATGAACGTTGAAGGTGGTGGTCCAATTATTGGTCCAGGTAAATGGGTAACGGTTACTGGTACTATGGGTGATTTCGTTAATCCATTAACTACTCTAACTGGTACTACATTAGACTTAGAAACTTACGCACTTGATAACGTATACTTCTGGCATGGATTATGGATGTCAATTGGTGTAGCGTGGTTACTATTCTGGGTTAAACGTCCAATGTTTATTCCTCGTCATATCGCTGTTTCTTCTGGTAAAGCTGATACTTTAATTAGCTCTACTGATAAGAAAGTTGCAATGGGTTTTGCTGCAGGTACTTTAGGTTTAGTAATGTTCTCTTTAGGAGCTACTAACGACGAATACCCAATCACTACTCCGTTACAAGCGGGTTTGATGCGTGGTATTATGCCAATCGAAATGCCTGAAACTACTGTTTCTGTTAAAGTTGAAGATGCTACGTACCGTGTTCCTGGTCGTGCTATGCAAATGACTTTAACAATCACAAACAATGGTGATTCTGGTGTTCGTTTAGGCGAATTCAACACAGCTTCTGTTCGTTTCTTAGATGCTGATGTGACTGAAGATGAATCAGGTTACCCTGATGACATCCTAGCTGAAGAAGGTTTAACAGTTTCTGATAGTTCTCCTATTGCTCCTGGTGAGACTAGAACTATTGAAGTAACTGCTTCTGATGCAGCTTGGGAAGTTTATCGTTTAGCTGATTTAATCTACGATCCAGATAGTCGTTTTGCTGGTTTACTATTCTTCTTCGACGAAGATGGTAACCGTCAAATGACTATGGTAGATGCTCCATTAATTCCATCATTCATCTAATGAATGAATACTTAGTCTGACTAAGTAGGAATTAAATAGCACTAAAACCTCTGTTACGAAAGTAACAGGGGTTTTTTTTTGCGCAGAATAAATGCATAAAAATAATGTATAAAGGACTAGTATGGTTTTTAGGGGATAAAAGATATAATTTAGGTATATCTCTGTTCCGTATGTGTTTATCCATAGGAAACAGGATATAATTGTAAAAACGTATAATGTAAATTCACTCGTAAGGAAGAAGGATGCTAGGTAAGCTTGCTAAATTTGTTGTTGGTAGTCGAAATGATCGCTTGGTTAAGAAAAAAAGAAAGCTTGTACTTTTAGTTAATAAACTTTCAGGCGAGTACGAAAAGCTTAGTGATGATGCATTGCGAGCCAAAACTCAAGAATTTAGGTTACGCTTAGAAGAAGGAGCAGCATTAAATAGTTTGATACCAGAGGCATTTGCAGTTGTTAGAGAGGCATCTTCGCGGGTGTATAAAATGCGCCACTTTGATGTGCAGTTAATTGGTGGAATGGTCTTAAACGACGGCAAAATTGCGGAAATGAAAACAGGGGAAGGAAAGACCCTGATGGCAACATTGGCAGCCTATTTAAATGCATTACCAGAAAAAGGTGTCCATGTTGTAACAGTCAATGATTATTTAGCTGCTAGAGATTCAGAATGGATGGGGCAGTTATATACTTTTTTAGGCTTATCAACTGGGGTTATTATAAGTGGCCTAGGGCATGAAGAACGCAAAGAAGCCTATGCCTCAGACATCACGTATGGAACAAATAATGAATTTGGCTTTGATTATTTGCGCGATAATATGGCCTTTAGCTTAGATCAAAAAGTTCAGCGTGAATTGCATTTTGCTATCGTTGATGAAGTGGATTCTATTTTAATTGATGAAGCGAGAACGCCCTTAATTATTTCAGGCCCTGTTGAAGATAGTATAGAAACATACCTCAAGACAAATGAATTAGTTCCTTTTTTAACCAAAGTAGAAAGACAAGAAGGCGAGAAAGAAGGTGAGGAGCAGGGGCCTGGAGATTTTACCGTTGATGAGAAATCTAGACAGTTACATCTAACTGAGGCTGGGCATGAAAGTGTTGAGCGTTTATTGGTTCAACATGGATTATTAGATGAAGGGAGTAGCTTATATGCTCCTGAAAATATAAGATTAATGCACTACCTAAACGCATCACTCAGAGCGCATATATTGTTTCACCGAGATGTGGACTATATTGTTCAAGGTAATGAAGTTATCATTGTTGATGAGTTTACTGGACGAATTATGCCAGGTAGACGCTGGTCTGAAGGTTTGCATCAAGCGATGGAAGCTAAAGAAGGGACTAAAATACAAAGTGAAAACCAAACTTTAGCATCAATTACCTTTCAAAATTATTTTCGTTTATATAATAAACTATCGGGTATGACAGGTACTGCAGATACCGAGTCTTTTGAATTAAATAAAATTTATGGTTTAGAAGTCGTTGTTATTCCAACGCATAGAGAGTTGAGTCGTAAAGATAAAGGCGATCTGATTTATTTAACAGCACAAGAAAAGTATTTAGCCATTACTGAAGATATTAAAGACTGTGTAAAAAGAGGCCAGCCTGTACTGGTAGGAACGACATCAGTAGAAAACTCAGAAGTTATTTCAAATATCTTAACGCAGTCAAAAATTAAACACGAAGTCTTAAATGCCAAACAGCATGAGCGTGAAGCTCATATTATTGAGCAAGCCGGCATGCCAGAAGCGGTTACCATTGCAACCAATATGGCGGGTCGTGGAACTGATATTGTTTTAGGTGGAAATGTTGATGCTGAAATTGAACGCCTAGGTGACGATGCAACTGATGCTGACATTGAAAAATTACGTGGCCTTTGGTTAGACCGTCATGAGCAAGTATTAAAGAGCGGGGGTTTACATGTTATTGGCTCGGAAAGGCATGAATCAAGAAGGATTGATAACCAATTAAGAGGGCGTTCTGGAAGACAAGGGGATGCAGGCTCAACTCGGTTCTATTTATCATTACAAGATGATTTGATGCGTATTTTTGCTTCTGATCGTGTTTCTGGTTTAATGAAAAAACTAGGCATGGAAGAAGGTGAGGCAATTGAGCATCCATGGGTGACTCGTTCAATTGAAAATGCTCAGAAAAAAGTTGAAGGCCGCAACTTTGATGTTCGTAAAGAAATTCTAGCGTACGATGATGTTGCAAATGACCAGCGTAAAGTGATCTATCAACAACGTGACGAGTTGATGGGCTCTGATGACATTAGTGAGATTATTTCTGCAATTAGATCGGATGTAATCAATGATGTCATTAGCAAATATATTCCTGCAAAAACAATGGAAGAGCAGTGGGATGTTTCAGGTTTAGAAGAGCATTTAAACGATGAGTTTGAAGCTGATGTGCCTGTTGCAAAAATGTTAGAAGATGACTCATCATTACATGAAGAATCTTTGCGCTTAGCAATTATTGATTTAATTAGTGCTGCCTATAAAAGAAAGGAAGAAGAAATTACGCCTGATGTTATGCGTCATTTTGAAAAATCAGTGATGTTACAAGTTCTTGATAATAGCTGGAAAGAACATCTAGCAGCAATGGATAGTTTACGACAAGGTATTCATTTCAGAGGGTATGCTCAAAAAGATCCCAAACAAGAATATAAACGAGAAGGCTTTGACATGTTCACTGCTTTACTTGATCAAATGAAATATGAAGTGATAGGCATTCTTTCTAAAGTTAAAATTTCAACTGAAAATGCAGATGAAATTGATGAAGCACGGCAAGTCACTCAAGAAATGAATTTTGAGCATGCAGAAGCAGATAACGCCTTAGAAGATTCAAGTGAGGTAGAAATAGAGAATGAAGCATCTGCAGAATTAGATGCTCCTTTTGTTAGGGAAGATAAAAAAGTAGGGCGAAATGAACCTTGTCCTTGTGGTTCTGGTAAAAAATATAAACAATGTCACGGAAAGTTGTGATTTTAATCTAAATGATTTTTTTATAAGTCGCTGTAAAAATCGCACTTGACCCTTTCCTCAGAGAGAGGATCGTAGAAATGAAGAGAAACTCAATACGGAAGAGCTTCTGGAATAATTAGTAGTGAGTTAATTGCCTAGATAACTTCAAAATTTTTTAGGTATATTTTTTAATAGCAACCCTTATAGAGTAAAACTATGCCACATAGAAGCTTTACTAAAAGTACTCCAGTCTCTACGATTACGAACGTACCTAAATTAGGCGTTAATAAAGCAGATTTTATTGCAGATTTTAAACGTTATTATAGCCATCGCTTAGGCCGAGATGAATATTGCCGCTCACCTTATTATGCTTATGAAGCACTATCGTTAGTGATTAGTGATCATTTAGTAGAGTGTTGGAAAAAAACATATAATACCTATAAAGAACAAGACTGTAAGCGAACCTATTATTTATCAATGGAATTTCTTATGGGGCGCACCTTAAGTAATGCCATGCTAAATTTGGGCATTACAGGTGATGTTGCAAAAGCGATGTATGAATTAGGCTTAGATCTCGAAGAGCTAGTCGATACAGAGCCTGATGCCGGCTTAGGTAATGGCGGTTTAGGTCGTTTAGCGGCTTGTTTTATCGATAGTGCTGCAACTTTGCAATTACCGGTGATGGGTTATGGCTTACGTTATGAATATGGCATGTTTTCACAAGAAATTGTTGATGGTGAACAAATTGAGCATCCAGATCATTGGTTAAAAAATGGCAATGTCTGGGAAATTGAGCGCCCAGAATATACTCAGCGCATTAAATTTGGTGGAAGGGTTGAGCGCTTTATTGATGCGGATGGGTCTCAGAGAAAATGCTGGATAGACACGAGTGATGTTCTAGCTGTTCCTTATGATACACCTATTCCAGGTTATAAAAATGGAACAGTCAATACATTGCGCTTATGGAAATCGACGGCAACAGAAGAGTTCAATTTACAAGACTTTAATGCTGGGGATTATGCAGAAGCGGTCGCTGAAAAAAATACAGCTGAAAATATTAGCATGGTGCTATACCCCAATGATGCGAATGAAAATGGTAAAGCATTGCGCTTGCAGCAACAATATTTACTAGCCTCAGCTAGCTTACAAGATATTGTTGCTAACTGGGTGGGGCGGCATGGAAGTAACTTTACTCATTTTGCGGATAAAAACTGCTTTCAACTAAATGATACACATCCAAGTGTCTCAGTTGCTGAATTGATGCGTTTATTAATCGATGAGCACGGGCTTTCTTGGAATGATGCTTGGGCGATTACTAAAAAAACAATGGCTTATACTAACCATACTTTATTGCCTGAAGCACTAGAGAAATGGTCAGTCAGCTTATTCGAGCGTTTATTACCTCGTGTGTTAGAAATTATTTTTGAAATCAATGCACATTTCTTAGCAGAAGTCTCGGCACACTGGCCAGGTGATACTGATCGCTTAGCGCGGATGTCTTTAATCGAAGAGGCTGGTGAAAAACAAGTGAGAATGGCTTATTTGGCTATTGTCGGAAGTTATTCAGTTAATGGAGTGGCAGAGTTGCACTCTAAGTTATTACAAGAAGGATTGTTTAATGACTTTTATCAGCTATGGCCAGAAAAGTTTAATAATAAAACCAATGGTGTTACACCTCGTCGTTGGCTTGCAGGCTGCAACCCTGAACTAGCGAGTTTTATTACCGAAACAATCGGTGATAAATGGGTTACTGATTTATCTGAATTAAAAAAATTAGAAGCTTTTATTAATGATAAAAAATTCTGTAAAAAATGGTATTCGTTACAAAATAATGCCAAGCAAGCTTTAGTTGACTATAGCAAAAAAGAATATGATATTAATTTAAATGTGAATGCTTTATTTGATATACAAGTAAAACGATTTCATGAATATAAGCGTCAACTGCTTAATGTTTTACATGTTATCCATCTTTATGACCGTATCAAGCGAGGGGACACAGAAAATTGGACGAACCGTTGTGTTTTAATCGGTGGTAAAGCAGCGCCAGGCTATTACATGGCAAAGCGAATTATTAAATTAATCAATAATATTTCACAGGTACTTAGTTCTGATCCTGATGTGGGCGATAAATTAAGCTTAGTTTTCTTACCTAATTACCGTGTTTCAGCCATGGAGAAAATTTGTCCAGCAGCTGATTTGTCGGAGCAAATTTCTACGGCGGGTAAAGAAGCGTCTGGTACAGGTAATATGAAGTTCATGATGAACGGAGCGTTAACGATTGGTACCTTAGATGGAGCAAATATAGAAATTAGGGAGGAAGTAGGTGCGGATAACTTTTTTCTATTTGGTTTAACTGAAGATGAAGTCGAAAAATTACGCCCAGACTATAATCCAACAGAAATAATTAACCAAGATGATGACTTAAAACGAGTAATGAAGCTGCTTGAGTGCGGACATTTTAATCAGTTTGAGCCAGGTATTTTTAATGATGTTATTAACTCAATTAAAAGTTCCAATGACCCTTGGATGACTATAGCTGATTTCCGTAGCTTTATTGATATGCAAAAACAAGTAGAAGTTGCCTATCAAGATACAGAGCGTTGGACTCGTATGAGTATTATGAATACTGCGAATAGCGGGAAATTTTCAACGGATAGAACTATCCAAAATTATAATGATGAAATTTGGGGACTGGAACCTGTTGTCATCAAATAAGTATATTTAGATTGTAAAAAGGCTGCAATATTTGCAGCCTTTTTTATGTGTATTATTGCCCGCCGATAAAATTATGCTGCTTCCATGCTTCATAGCTCACAATAGCAACCGTATTAGATAGGTTCATACTACGGTTATTAGCTTGCATAGGGATTCTGAGTTGTTGTTCTGCAGGAATGGTTTGTTGAACCTCACTTGGTAAACCCGCAGTTTCAGAACCAAATAACAAAACATCTCCTTTTTGGTAGCTCATTTCCGCATAGGAACCGGTTCCTTTCGTGGTTAAAGCTAATATTCTATGTCCTTGCATTGCGCTTAAAAAATCAGCGTAGTTCTTATGTTGGGTAATGTTTTCTAAATCTATGTAATCCAAGCCAGATCGGCGTAAACTTTTTTCTTCTAAGTTGAAACCTAGCGGCTCAATTAAATGCAAATGACAGCCATTATTAGCAATAAGGCGGATGATATTGCCTGTATTTTGTGGGATTTTAGGTTCAAAAAGAGCGATATTAAACATAAGCAGTGGGGTAGTCTAGATTAAAAGTTTTCCTTATTGTACAGCAGAGTATAAGTCTCAATTAAGGATTGATAATAAGTAACAGACTCAAGTTTTCCCCTTTTTTCAGCTCCTTTTTGAAAAATTCGTGCTTTTTTTAATAGCATGTTAGTCGCAAGTAGCCTATTTTTATTAGATAACTGCTCATGTTTGAGTAGCTTATCCAGTGCTTTAATTCTAAACCGGTCCATGCCCCAGTATTGGTGTGATAGTTGATCTTCATGGCCGCCATATTTATTGATTAGGGCTTGTTCAATAAATAAAACGGGGTAATAGTTGCTAAGTCGTAGCCACAGGTCATAATCTTCGCAAGCAGGTAGGCTTTCATCAAACCCCCCAAGCTCATCAAAAATAGAGCGATGAATCATAATAGAAGAAGGAGACAT
>DAOUSK010000087.1 GCA_030627265.1 Methylococcaceae bacterium | reverse complement strand
TTAATCATCATCGATTTATTCATTTTCATATTTACTGCCCTTCCTTTATTATTATAATCTTTTTATGAAGCGAAAAAATTTCTTCATAAACACATTTTATCACCCTAAGCTAGGGAAAGAAATAAAACCAACCGCTTGATTTAAAGTCTTCCATAGTAAAGCTACCCCCATGATATAATCAGGGAATACTTCGCCCTTTTACCTTAATTAAGTAGGAATTAAACAATGAAGAAATTTCTTAAACTTTTACCTCTCCTCGCGTTTTTAGCCATCTCTAATGTTAATGCTAAAAGTAAAGTTATCCTCCTTGAAGACAATTCTGATATTTTAGGCCCGTGGACTGTTTTTGCAGAAACAGCCGCATTACATAAAATTGATAATAAAAAACTTAACAATAAGTGGATATTCCATAAAGACGGCTCCCTTTCTTCTTTTGGTATGGATAGAAGACTTAATGCTTCTCTTGAAGTTAAAGTGAAGTATGACATTGTTGATGGTCTTATTGTAAAACAGATCCAGCCATCCAGCCCTAAAACAGAAACTTGTAAGGTCGTTAAGTTAAAAGACGATTTAATGACTTTAAAATGTAAATATTTGTACTACTTGTTAAAAAGATAAGTCGCACTATAAAAAAAGGGGCTATGTTTTAAATAACATAGCCCCTTTTTTATGTCTAAAAAATAAAATCATCGCTATCCTTGCATCGCCAACTCATATTCATCCAACTCCTGCGTACTAGATTTTTTAAGCTCCGCCTGCCTTTTTCTATATTTTTCTCTACGATCAGATGTTCCTAAAAAATGCACCGGCTCAGGAATAACCACCGTATCCCCCGCCAAGTACATTTCATCATCCATTAACTCATCACCACCAATATTATCTAAATTATTTATTTGCATCCTAAATCTCCAGTTTTAAAAAAATATTACGCTTGAATCTTTAAACTGCATAGTAACGCTCAATTATGAAAACAGTATGACAAGCCAATTTAATTATTGAAAACGGCTGTTAATCCTATTATCAATATTGACTACCTCAGCGTTGCTTGATGGGTTTCGCAAAAAGCGCTCTACCCATCCTACATTTATCTCCAATATCAATAACTTAAATTCCGCCGTAGGATCACGACCATTAAGTTAAGACAATTATTTGCATAGGATGGGTAGAGGCACGAAACCCATCAACCCCAAGCTGATGACACACTAATATGGTTATTCATTTCACCATTATTTTGATAAGTAAATCTCTCCTTTCCACCCTTTACTTGAAAACTACCCACAGCACCTCCACGTTAGTTATAAATCATTATCTTTATATAGGTACATAGTAATGAACCCAGAAAAACTAACCAGTAAATTTAAAAGCGCGCTTAATGATGCACAAAGTTTAGCCTTAGCTAAAGACCATCAATTTATCGAGGGGACACATTTATTACTTGCCATGATGGATCAATCAGGCGGTAGCATCTCACCTTTACTAACTCAAGCTGGCATAAATGCCCCGGCACTAAAGTCTACGCTTAATAAAGAGCTTGATAACATGCCCTCTGTTTCCGGCATCGATGGTGATGTACAGCTTTCTAATGGCTTAGGCAAGCTACTTAATTTAAGTGAGCAGCTAGCACAAAAAAATAACGACAGCTTTGTCGCCAGTGAGATGTTTTTATTAGCCGCTTGCGATAGCAAAGGCCCATTAAGCACCTTATTAAAACAAGCCGGCATCACGCTTGCTATCGTCAACAAAGCAATAAAAGAAGCGCGTGGCGGGCAAAATGTACATGATGAAAATGCGGAAGATCAACGTAATGCCCTGAAAAAATATACCACCGACTTAACCGAGCGTGCTGAGCAAGGAAAATTAGACCCCGTTATTGGCCGTGATGATGAAATTCGCCGTACCATTCAAGTATTACAGCGCCGTACAAAAAATAACCCTGTTTTAATTGGTGAGCCTGGCGTTGGGAAAACAGCGATTGCTGAAGGCTTAGCGCAGCGCATTATTAATAATGAAGTCCCCGATGGCATTAAAGGCAAACGCCTGTTATCTTTAGATATGGCCGCTTTAATTGCCGGTGCAAAATTTAGAGGCGAGTTTGAAGAGCGTTTAAAAGCAGTACTGAATGACCTCTCTAAACAAGAAGGACAAATCATCTTATTTATTGATGAGCTACATACCATGGTCGGCGCTGGTAAAGGCGAAGGCGCAATGGATGCCGGCAATATGCTAAAACCTGCACTGGCTCGTGGTGAATTACATTGCGTTGGCGCAACAACCTTAAATGAATACCGTCAATTTATCGAAAAAGATGCTGCTTTAGAGCGTCGCTTTCAAAAAGTACTCATTGATGAGCCCAGTGTTGAAGATACCATTGCTATTTTACGTGGCTTAAAAGAAAAATATGAAGTTCACCACAAAGTAGATATTACTGACCCAGCTATTATTGCCGCCGCACAATTATCAAAACGCTATATTACCGATAGACAACTACCGGATAAAGCGATTGATTTAATTGATGAAGCTGCCAGCCGAATCCGCATGGAACACGATTCCAAACCTGAAGTTTTAGATAAATTAGACCGCCGTTTGATTCAGCTAAAAATCGAACAAGAAGCCATGAAAAAAGATTCTGATGCGGCTTCTAAAAAACGTCTTGCCAGTTTAAAAACTGAAATTCGGCAACTAGAAAAAGAATCTGCTGATTTAGAAGAAATCTGGCAAGCTGAAAAAGCATCATTACAAGGCTCTGCCAACATAAAAGAAAAGCTAGAAAAATCGCGTTTTGAGCTAGAAGCAGCACGCCGTAGCAGTGATTTAACGCGTATGTCCGAACTACAATACGGCGAAATCCCCGAGTTAGAGCAACAACTTGACTTAGCTTCCCAAGCTGAAATGCAAGACTTCACCTTGTTACGCAATAAAGTAACCGAAGAAGAAATTGCTGAAGTCGTTTCTAAATGGACCGGCATTCCCATCTCTAAAATGCTTGATGGCGAACGTGATAAATTACTAAAAATGGAACAATACCTCGCTAAAAAGGTCATTGGTCAAGAAGAAGCCTTAGTTGCTGTTAGTAATGCCGTTCGTCGATCTCGCGCTGGCTTATCTGATCCTAACCGCCCTAATGGCTCCTTTCTATTTTTAGGCCCGACTGGTGTGGGTAAAACCGAACTCAGTAAAGCACTCGCTGATTTCTTATTTGATACTGAAGATGCCATGGTGCGCATCGACATGTCTGAATTTATGGAAAAACATTCCGTGGCACGCTTAGTTGGCGCACCTCCCGGTTATGTTGGCTATGAAGAAGGCGGCTATTTAACTGAAGCCATTCGCCGTCGCCCCTATTCCGTCATTTTATTGGATGAAGTTGAAAAAGCACACCCAGATGTTTTCAATATTTTATTACAAGTATTGGATGATGGGCGCTTAACCGACGGCCAAGGTCGTACTGTCGACTTCCGCAACACCGTGATTATTATGACTTCTAATTTAGGCTCTGAATTAATTCAAGAGCTGGCTGGAGAAGATAATTATGCGCTAATGAAACAAGCGGTAATGGAGGTTGTAGGTAGTCACTTTAGACCTGAGTTTATTAATCGAATTGATGAGTCTGTCGTTTTTCACCCCTTAGGAAAAGCACATATTCGTTCGATTGCTAAAATTCAACTGGTCGCTTTAGAATCTCGCCTTAAAGAGCGTGATATTAAATTTAACATCAGCGATGCTGCTTTAGATAAAATTGGCGAAGTAGGGTTTGATCCTGTTTACGGTGCGCGACCACTAAAACGCAGTATTCAGCAAGAACTAGAAAACCCGTTAGCTCAAGCAATTTTAGCGGGTGATTTTTCTGCCGGTGATAGCATTCATTTAGATGTTAAAGACGATGAGTTTTGTTTTGTAAAATAAACCTTTACTCAATATTTTCGTAACGTCTCATTATCAACAGGCAATGGGGCGCAGGTCTTTAGCCTGCCTTTGTATCAATGCAGGCTAAAGGCCTGCGCCCCATTCATTTGGTGAGTTTTTACCCATGAATAATTTCATAGTTCCCATGCTCCAGCGTGAGGAACGATAAATGCTAATAATTCATTTCACCGCTAATTTCTGGCGATAAATCGTCGCACTAATTACAGCCGTCGGCGGTACTAATATATTCAAAATAGGAATCGTTAGGCCAATCAATACAATGCCACCAAAACTTAGCGCGCCAATCCGCACCTCACTTAATAACTGGCGTTGCTCTTTAAATAAAGCACCTTCGTTTTCTAAAGGGTAAGCAAAATACTCTAAACTCAGCGCCCATGCGCCAAATAACCCCCATAAAATCGGTGCAATTAAATTCAAGCCTGGAATAAATGAAATAATCAAAACAGGAATAGCACGACTCATTAAATAGATAACACGCTTTAACTCCGAACCGATGACCGACAAAATTTTCTGTTCCTTAATCTCCCCGGGCTCATGCATGATAATTTTTTGGGTTTTTGCAGCCAAACCGCCATAAAACGGCGCAGCAATCAAATTAGCAATTAAGGTAAAGGTAAAAAACCCCGCTAGAAAAAAACTAACTAACGTGACTGGGTAAATTAACCAGCTTAACCACAACAACCAATCAGGAATAAACTGCCCCATTAAGTCCCCGACATAGTTATAAGCTAAATAAAGTAGGCTTGAATACAATACAAGATTGATAATAATAGGAATCAGCACAAATTTCCTTAAGTCTTTATGCCCTAATAAAGCTAAACCTTGTAACAAACTTTGTATTGCAAGCAAAGGATTTAACCCAGCTTTTTTATCTAATTTAATCATCTTTATTTAACTCACTCACACCAGTTTCTACCGGATTAAAAACAGCACCACGCTCCGTGACAATCACACTGATTAATTCAGCAGGAGTCACATCAAATACAGGGTTCCAAGCCCCCACTAAACTATCTTCCGTCGCATAACAATCGGGTAAAAATTCACTCGCGTCACGCTGTTCTATTTCTATTTGGCTACCATCGTCCATGGCAAAATCTATCGTCGATGTAGGTGCGACAACCATTAACTTAACACTATGATGCTTCGCTAAAACAGCTAAAGAGTAAGTACCAATTTTATTAGCAACATCCCCATTAGCAGCGATACGATCTGCCCCCACAATAATCCAATCAATCTGACCACTTTTCATTAACGTTGCCGCTGCAGAATCTGCAATTAAAGTCGCCGCAATATCATCTTCCGCTAATTCCCATACCGTTAACCGTGCGCCTTGTAACCAAGGGCGAGTTTCACCGGCAAAAACATCTCGCGGCATAATGGCAACCGCACTGCGAATAACACCCAAGGCAGTTCCATAACCACCTGTTGCTAAAGCACCCGCATTACAATGTGTTAACAGCCCTTTTGCATCCGCTAAAATTTCCGCCCCCAAGGCACCCATTTTTTTATTCGCCGCAATATCTTGCTCATGAATATCAGCCGCATGCTGCAACATTTCATCAACTGGATTACCCTCTAAGCTTGCTAATTTATCCTGCATAAAACTTAAAGCCCAAAATAAATTAACCGCAGTCGGCCTTGATGCTGCCAGTACGACTATATCTGCAAAAACCTTATCTTGCCAGCTTTGTCCGCCTTCCTGAAAATGCATTTTTACCGACAAAGCAACTGCATAAGCCGCCGCAATCCCAATCGCCGGTGCTCCACGCACACGCATACTACGAATAGCCTCCGCAATATCCCCCGCTTCGGTATAAATATCATAACGCACAGTTTCTGGTAACTGCCTTTGATCTAATACATGCAGCTGTTCATCTTGCCATAAGAGGGCATGTACATTGAGTTTATTTGAGGATACCGTCATTAGTCCCTATACTCCTTAATATATTTCACTTTTTATCTTTAAATTATGCAAATGATGCACGTCGATACACTTATTCAAGCTCGCTGGATTATACCTGTAGAACCTCATGAAGTAATCTTAGAAAATCATAGTCTGGTTATTAATAACGGACATATACTCGATATTCTGCCGACTGAACAAGCACTACTAAAGTACCAAGCTAAGCAGCATAATATTTTAGAAAACCATGCCATTATTCCAGGCTTTATCAATGCACATACGCATTTATCCATGACCTTATTACGCGGCATAGCGGATGACCTGCATCTAATGGATTGGCTAGAAAACCATATTTGGCCTTTAGAACGCAAATGGATGAGCGAAGAATTTGTGCGTGATGGCACCGACTTAGGCATTGCAGAAATGCTACGCGGTGGCACAACCTGCTTTAATGATATGTACTTTTTCCCTGAAGTCACCGCTCGTCAAGCGATACACCATGGCATTCGCGCCAATATCGGTTTAGTGATGATAGATTTCCCGACCGCTTGGGCAGATAACCCGGATGAATACCTTTCTAAAGGCTTGGCATTACATGAAAATTTACGCCACGAACCTTTAATTAGCACCCCCTTTGCACCTCATGCCCCCTACTCTGTTTCTGATGAGCCACTACAACGCATTAATACCTTAGCAGAAGAACTAAATACCACTATTCATATGCATGTTCATGAAACTGATTTTGAGGTCAGCCAAGGTGGTGTTCGCCCACTACAACGCTTACATCAACTCGGTTTAATCAACCCTAATTTTATTGCCGTGCACATGACGCATTTAAACGAGTCTGAAATCACCGAATTTGCTAAATCTGGCGCTCATATCGTACATTGCCCCGAATCTAACCTAAAACTGGCGAGCGGATTTTGTCCTGTGCAAAAATGCCTTGATGCTGGAATTAATGTTGCTTTAGGAACTGATGGCGCAGCCAGTAATAATGATTTAGATATGCTCAGCGAAATGCGCACTGCCGCTTTATTAGCAAAAGGCATCGCCAAAGATGCTAGCGCTGTTTCCGCTTTTACCGCCTTGCGCATGGCAACACTTAATGGTGCAAAAGCCTTAGGCATTGACGATATAACCGGCTCCTTAGAAATTGGTAAAGCAGCGGATATTTGCGCCATTGATTTGTCAGACATAGAGATGCAACCCATTTATAACCCCGTCTCTCAGATTGTCTATTCCGCATCTCGGCACCAAGTTACCGATGTTTGGGTAGCAGGAAAACAGTGTTTAAAAAATCGAGAACTAACCACCATTGATATCAATGACTTAAAAACCCGCATTGCAAAATGGCAAAAGAAGTTATCAGCAGAATAAAGTCTGTTTATTGTGATTTTTATCACCAAAAATTGTTTGCTTTTATGGTAATATTTTAAGCCATATAGGATGGGTAGAGCATCTTTTTGCGAAACCCATCATTCCAATTTATTATGTTAATAACGCTCAAAAATCACAAAATTCTATACTGCAAAAATTATCCTCAATGCATCGTATTAACAGCGCCAAAGATGATGCCGCTGGCTCTGCAATCATACAATTACAAAGCGCACAAATTCGCGGTACCGATCAAGCCGTTCGTAATACTAATGACGGTATTTCTCTGGTTCAAACAGCACAAGCAGGCTTAGGACAAGTTAGCTCGAATTTACAAAGAATGCGCGAAATCGCCGTACAAGCCGCCAATGGCAGCAATAGTTCTGGCGATAGACATGCCCTACAATCTGAAATGAACCAGCTATCTCAAGCTAATGCAGATATTGGTGGTAACAGCTCGTTTAACGGCAAACTTCTTTTTCCAAGTAACTCTGAGTCTGTTAGCTTTCAAGTCGGTGCAAACGCAACAGCGGCCGATCAAATTTCTGTTAACTTAAGCTCATTAGATGATTTAAATTCTGTGGCTGGCGGCCAAGGCACTGCCATTGATGTCTCGCAAGCCGATAGCGCCCAAACAGCCATCGAACAAGTTGATGCAGATATTGCAGCCGTTGCGCAGCAAGCGTCTGATTATGGCGCAGTCGAAAACCGTTTTAATGCATCTATCTCTAATTCAGAATCTTATTCACTCAATAGCAAAGCCTCAAGAAGCAGAATTGCTGATACTGATGCCGCTAAACAACTCTCTAATTTAATCCAATCACAAATTTTAGAAAAATCTAGTATTGCTGTCGCAGGACATGCTAACCAATCCAGAGAATTGATTTTATCTTTGTTGGGTTAGCCAAAGCCCAAAAGAAATACCCGATGCCCGTTGCAAAAAATTTTCTTATTTAATCCCCAACCCTATAAACCGTAGCCCCCAGCCAATTTATTCCTCAGGATTAACGGTTTATCTCAGCGCTGTTTTGATGGGTTTCGCAAAAGGCGCTCTACCCATCCTACAATTTTTAAAAAATTAAGAACAAGCCGCATTAGATAAGAGCAAATTATCCATAACAGCTAAATCACTTTCATCTAACTTGCCATCGCCATTTAAATCATAAACAGAGTCTATTAAATTCAAACGGAAGGCTGCCAATAATTTAGCCTTATCAATTTCATCAATACAGTCACTACTATCAAAATCACCAAAATCAACATCAATCGGTAGATTTTCCACTGCCTCCAGAATTTTATCAGCCTGTATTAAGCCGCAACCTGTTCCCCAGCCAAAAGTAGTGTCTGTAGCACAAGGATTAAAATCTAAAATAGGATCATTACTTGCGTTAACAGGCTCGGCAAGATCTATTGTGCCTTGCATCATGACTTGCTTTACTTGAATCGGTCTAAGATATGGATATTTTTGTAATACTAATGCAGCAACAGCAGCTGCATTCGGTGCTGCTGCAGAAGTCCCTTTAAAGTTGGGTAGTTCATTGCCATCCGTATCTAGCTCTTCAGAGACAGCCGGAAAAAAAGTAGTATCAATATCATCTAAAGCAATAAAGGCAGGGTTCAGGTGATATTTGGGGGTGGAAAGCAGTGCTCCTTGCCTATCATATAAAATAGGTGTTCCACCTGCTGATGAAAAACTTTCAATGAATAAGCTATTATTAAATAAAGGGGCTTGTTGATAGGACATAGCACCAACGGCAATCGCACCTAAAGCATTTGCATGGCCAAACACCGTACTACTCTGCGTTCCATACTCTGCTATATAAGTCTGAGTATTTTCAGCATCTTCAGCAATCATTAATAGCTCACCACTAGTTACTACGACAGGCGAAAAACCTGCTGGTATAAACCAAATATCTTTAAGTAAAACATCCTGTTCAAAGACCGTAATATAAAATTTACCTTCCAGATTATTCTTAATCGTAAAATTAGCTAAATCTTTGATTACAAACCTGTCCTCTGGGTCTTTAATAACAATGACCGCTTGTCCTTCTGTCATTAGCTCATCATTTTTAGTATGCCGAATGACTAAACCTTCTGCTGATTCAGCAACATATAATTTCTCAGGCCTTGAAAAATCCAATAACCCTGGCCCAAATAAAACATACTTTAATCTTGTTGGTGCCTCTTTACCTGCCATATATCGCACATGCAAATAAAAGGTATCACTCTCACTATCAGATGCTGTTGTATACGTTAAAAACTCTACAGGATCATGACCTATATTAGTATCTGTACTACTAGCAACAAAATTGCTTTTATCTGCGTTGTATAAATAAATATCTAAATCAGACTCTGCCCCAACTTGACCATTGGAAATTTCATAAGGGCTTGCCCATTGAAAAGCAATACTAATCGTAGAGTCTTTAGGAATAATAATCTTTTGATATAAATCTGATGCTTGCCCCGCTGCTAAACCAAAATCATGTGCGCTTTCGCGTG
>DAOUSK010000142.1 GCA_030627265.1 Methylococcaceae bacterium | reverse complement strand
TGCCAAGCTCTTAATACGAAAACCCATCTTCTAACCAGGATGGGTTTTTTTTTGCCTGAAATTTATACAAAACCCTCATTGTGCTAAGCTAACCCCTTAATTGTCAACGCCTATAAATCATTATGAAGAATGAACCTTCACTGAATCGAATTGACTTTGCTTTTGCAGAATTTTTAGCGCAGAAAACTCAACTACGCGGGGAAGATAAGCAAAGGTTTAAAGCGATTATTGAAAACTTATCGAATGCTAAAACTCAAGGCCATAGTTGTATCTCTATAAAGGGTGGGGATAAGTTAATTATAGAGCAGTCTGGTGTTGCAGATAATTCTGGGGAAAAACCTCTCGTTCTTGAGCATGAAAAACTGTATTTTCAGAGATACTGGCAGTATGAATCTCAGTTAGCCAAAACGATCCATCGCTTAACGACAAAAAAAATAGCAGCGGATAGAGGTGGGAAATTATTAGATCAATATTTTCCTAGCGAAAGTACTGATGAAATAGACTGGCAGAAACAAGCAGCAAAAGCAGCAATAAATGATAGTTTTTGTATCATCACAGGTGGGCCAGGGACAGGTAAAACCACGACTGTTGTTAAAATTTTAGCTTTACTTCAAGAATTATCACAAGGGCAATACTTAAATATTGCATTAGTTGCACCGACAGGTAAAGCTGCCATGCGACTAAAAGAATCTATTTTAAAAAGTAAGTTGGTACTAGAGTGTCCCAATGAAATAAAAAATGTTATTCCAGAAAACGTACAAACAATCCATCGTTTGCTTGGGGTTCGCCAGTTTTCTCCTTATTTTAAATATAATGAAAAGCAAAGGCTCGCTTTTGATTTAGTGGTTGTTGATGAAGCATCAATGGTTGATTTACCATTGATGACTAAATTGCTTAGTGCATTAGCTCTTGATTCTCGAATCATACTTCTTGGGGATAAAGACCAGCTAGCATCTGTTGAAACAGGGGCCGTTCTTGCTGATTTGAGCAAAGGCTTAACAAGCTATACACAGGAATTAAAAAAGTCATATCGTTTTTCAGGAAATATTAAAACATTAGCAACAGCAGTGAATTTACAAAATTCATCTGAAGCATGGCAGGTAATTGATGCTTCAGAAGCAGATGCATCGCTATTAAATACCGATTTAATTGAATATATTGTGGATAAGACTACAAATTATTTTAAGCTCATTGTGGATAAGTCGGATTTTAAAAGTGTTTATACAGAATTTAATCGATTTCAAGTTTTATGTGCTACTCGTGTAGGCAACTTAAGTATTGAAGATATTAATAACCGTGTATTAAAAAAGCTTAAGAAAAATAAAACGGTTAATAGTACGAATGATTGGTACATTGGCAGGCCTATTTTAATTACTCAAAATGCTCCCGCATTAGATTTATATAATGGAGATATTGGACTATGCCTAAGTGAGGGAACTAAGTTAGTTGTTTGTTTTCTAATGCCTGATGGTACAGTAAAAAAATACCTACCGGCTAGGCTGCCTCATTGTGAAACAGTCTATGCGATGACTATACATAAGAGCCAAGGCTCAGAATTTGATGAAGTATTACTTGTTTTACCTGAAAAAACCATGCCTATTTTAACTAAAGAGTTAATTTACACTGGCATTACTCGTGCTAAAAAGAAGGTGCAATTAGTGACAAGTAAGACTGTTTTTATTGAAACAATCAATAGAAAAGTTGAAAGAGAAAGTGGATTAATAGACAGGTTGTTATGTGATGGAATAGCATCCATCACATAACATTTAGAACTATTTAGAACTATTTGTTTCCATTTCTGTCACGCGCTTTTCTAGTGCTTCAAGACGAGAGCGAGTTTTAGCTAAAACGCCTTTTTGCACTTCAAATTCTTCTCGAGTTACTAATTCCATTTTTCCCAGGACGCTTTGTAAAATTGCACGGAAGTTTTTTTCCATATCATCTTTAAAAGTGCTTAGACCGGGCGGGATTGCATCACTTAAACGTGATGCGATATCATCAATTGATTTTGGATCAAACATGGTATTCCTAGTATGTAAGTATTAAAGTTGGTTTTAAATTAAACTAACCCAGAGTTTGTTACTGATATATATTCACGACAAATTTTCTCAATATCAGATTGGCTTAAAGGTTGCTGCATTAATAGGCAGTAATAGTGATCATTTTCCTCACTAAACGTAATACAGTTTTTACATTGCCCAAAACTGCTGGAGCCATTTACATTTTGTAAAGCAACAAGGGCTTCATAAAGGGCCGCACTGATAGAATCAAACTGTTGATTAGCAATGGCTTCTTCTGCTTTAATAAAAACATCAAAAGGGGTAATGCTAGAAAGTAGCTCTCGCCCAGCATCTAAAACTTGTAGATGAACGATACGCTTATCAATTTCATCTTGTTTTTTTCCAATAAAGCCTTTTCTAACGAGCACCTGTAAAGTTTGAGATACGGTTCCTTTGGTTAAACCAAGGTAATCAGTGACGGCGGCAGGTGTATCGCTAAAGCGATTACAGCTTGCTAAATAGTCGAGTGTTTGCACATGCACAGGCTGTAAGCCGAGGGCAGAATATTTCTTGCGTTGCTCAGCACGTAATAAGGTACTGATGCGATCAATTAATTTTAAAGTAGTTAGTTCTTGCATTGATATATTTTAGCATCACTATAGATAGGTTAAAACCGTAAAATAAATCTAGCTATTATAGGGGGCAGAATAAGAGCCGATTAAAAGTTAAAACCTGTACAATCTCAAATAATATTTAATTCGTATTGTGTGTTTATTATGAATCCAGAATCTCTCAGTTTTATTTTTCTTAGTGCATTTTTAATTAATAATTTTGTGCTTGCCATGTTTTTAGGTTTATGTCCTTTTGTCGGTGTTTCTGCAAAACGTGATACCGCTTTTAATATGAGTTTAGCAACAACTTTTGTTATGTTTGTTAGCTCAACTTGTGCTTATGGAATTAACTTAGTCTTAGTTAACTTTGAGTTAGAATTTTTAAGATTAATTAGCTACATTGCTTTGATTGCCTCATCGGTACAATTAGTCGAAATGGTCTTAAAGAAATTTAGTCCTAGCTTATTTAGAGCGCTAGGGATTTTCTTACCTTTAATTACCACGAACTGTGCGATTTTAGGTGTTGCCTTATTTCAAACCTCAAGAGAATATGACTTTTTACAGTCTGTCGCATTTAGCTTAGGAGCGGGAGCTGGCTTTGGTTTGGCGATTATATTAATGGCCGGATTAAGAGAAAAATTAGAGCTATCAAAGCTACCTAATATTACGCAAGCTGCGGCATTAAGTATGATGTTAGCTGGGATTTTATCATTAACATTTATGGGCTTTGCTGGCTTAGGCGGAACAACAGTTTAAAAAGGAACGATATGATTAATTTTTTGATTGCAATGGCCTTAATTTTTGGCTTAATGTTAGTTTGGGTTTATGTACAACAAGCTACTCGGCAATATGCAGCCAAACACCCTGAATTTGGCGCAGCCAAAGAAGAAGGTTTAGGTTGTGGTAAAAACTGTGGCTGTAAAGCAGGAGCGTGTGAGAGTGATTAGCTCTCGCTCCTTAAGGTTTAAAGCGTATATATTGTCGGTAAGGTGAGCCGTACTTCCAAGTAAAAGCTTCAGTGTAGTAATGCATTAATGAGCAATAACCAATAAAACCCAAGGTAATTGCTTTTTTTATTTCAGTACCAAAGAAGAATTGGCTAATAAAATTAACGGATTGATCGCCGTAAACCTGTAATAAATAGGTCAGTAAAAAAGACACTAAGGGTAAAACAATAAATACATTCAGTTTTATTTTTTTTGCCCAGCGATATAAATTATTTTGTGGCTGTTTACCGTGTTTATTAACATCGTGAGTAATGTAAAAAACATAAGCCGTTGCATCATGCACTAAACGGGGAATAAGAATCGCTAAAAATGAATAATCATTCAGGTAAAGATAAAAACTAGCAAAAATAAGACTTGAATTTGCCCACATAAAAACAGCGGAAAATGCTGATTTCATATAGCGCTGACAGAAAATTGTCGCTAGAAACAAGCTAAAAACTAAGCTACTTGAAATGATTTTTACCCATCCTAGCTGTTCAAGAGTTAGCGTGTTTTGTAAAAATATCCCAATATAAATACTGAGTCCTGCAGTAATACTAAGCCAGAGCAGCAAATAAAAAGCCCACGTAGGCAAGCTATATATGCCTCTACCGACACCATGCTGTTGTTTTAAAACATGATAAACAGTCCAAGACGTAACAAATAAATAAATAACCAAATAGGATAAGACTTGGTTCGCTATGGCAAAAAATAAGACGATAGCTAAAGTCATTAACAATATTTTTTTGTGGTAAAAATTAATATACTCTTGATTGCTGGTTAATAAAATCGTGCTGGCCAAAATATGTGGCGTGCCAAAAATAACTTGAAATAGGAGGAAGTGGCTTGGGCTAGAGGGTAAATAGCTGAGTAAAATCCCATTTAGAAATAAGCTATCAATGAGTTGTAGCACTAAGCATAATGGAATAATTGCGTAGAGCGAAAGCAATAGCTTGAAGGAAACAGCTAACGGCGCAGTGTTAGAGGAGGTAGTCATAAGATTTATTGTTATTATTTATTATATGTACTAGTGGTGTAACGTACACTATTCTTATCTTCAAAATCAAGCACGGAAGGTTGCCTGGGCGGCAGAAACCCCAATAAGAAGCATCAAGATATATTTCCGCATTCAAGTTCAGTAACAAAAGGTGTCAGATCTTGTCTTTTGCCATTTTTATAATTCGGCTGACTCTAGAATAATGCAATTTATAATACGCCCCTATTTCTTTCATACTATATCCGCCACTTTCATAGGAAAGTTTTATTGCTTCATTTCTGCTCATAGCTTG
>DAOUSK010000103.1 GCA_030627265.1 Methylococcaceae bacterium | reverse complement strand
TGCCCCCTCAACCATGATAGTGTCATAATTTTGTTGTAATCGTGCGTAAGACTCTAAAATAGCTGGCATGACTTTAGGTTTATAAGCGTGGTATGTCTTCGCATTAAAATTATTGAGCGCTTTACCCTGAAGAATAACCTGAGCGGTTTTATCCGAATTAGGCTTCAATAGAACGGGGTTCATATCCGTATGTGCTTCTAATCCACAGGCTTGCGCTTGCACAGCTTGCGCACGCCCAATTTCACCTCCATCAATTGTCACCGCACTATTTAGCGCCATATTTTGTGGCTTAAACGGGGCCACACGGTGACCTTTACGTTTATAATATCGACATAAACCTGTGACTAATGCGCTCTTACCTGCATCTGATGTTGTTCCTTGTACCATTAAAGTGACTGCTTGCATTATTTTCCTTTGTAACTCTCTATTGATAAAACCACACCTTAATGTCGCTATCTTTTATAATCTGTATTGCTTTACTCTTGGACTTTATCTTTGGCGAACCAAAAAAATATCACCCCTTAGTTGGCTTTGGTCTTTGGGCAAACACTGTAGAACATAATTTGCATTCAAAAAGCAGCTCTGCTGATAAACAAAAGGCTCGTGGTTTAATTGCATTAATAATAACCATTAGCCCCATCCTTATTTTTGCTGCCATTTTAACTCAGAGTAGCCCTTATCTTAACCCCATCATTTTATATTTTTGCATTGCCCCCAAAAGCTTATTGCAGCACACCTTAGCCGTCTATCGCCCTCTCGTTTCTGCTGATCTTAAGCAAGCGCGTAAAGCCATTTCCATGATTGTGAGCCGTGAAACACAGCAAATGAATCAACAGGAAATATGCAAAGCAACCATTGAAACAACTTTAGAAAATGGAGCTGATGCCATTTTTTCAGCCATTTTTTGGTTTGTGATAGCAGGACCCGTCGGTGTTGTATTTTACCGCCTTAGCAATACTTTAGATGCAATGTGGGGCTATAAAAACACACAGTATTTAAACTTCGGTTATGCGGCCGCTAAATTAGATGATATTTTAAACTGGGTTCCTTCTCGCCTCACGGCCTTAAGCTACTTAATCTTCGGGCACTCAAAAAGTGCATGGGATTGCTACCAAAAACAAAGCCCCTTATGTGAAAGCCCTAATGCCGGTGTCGTAATGAGTACAGGTGCAGGCGCACTACAAATACAACTTGGGGGCGATGCCATTTATCATGGGAAAATAAAACACAAGCCAATTCTCGGCATCGGTCGACTCGCCACCTTTCAAGATATAAAACGCGCCAATCTACTGGTCTTATTATGCTTAGCCCTTTGGGTGGGTCTTATTTTTATGGGAGAAACCCTTGCTTAAACATGGAGGACGTTTATTAGAAGCCGCAGAATACTATCAAATTCCATTACCACAATGGCTAGATTTATCGACAGGAATTAACCCTAATGGCTACCCGATCCCCGATATTCCTGATGATATTTGGTTGCGCTTACCTGAAGAGCAAGATGACTTACTCACGGCTGCTCGAAATTATTACCAATGCGCTGATTTATTACCTGTGGCGGGCTCACAAGCCGCCATTCAAGCCCTACCCTTATTACGTAAACCTGGAGTAACAGGGCTTATCGCCCCCAGTTATGCAGAGCATGCGCATGCTTGGGGAAAAGAAAAACATAGCTTATGCATTCTACAAGCCGATGAAATTGAGCAAAAAATTCACAGTTTAGATAACTTAATCTTAGTTAACCCAAATAACCCAGATGGCACACTATTTAGCAAAGAACAGTGCTTATCTTGGCTAAAAGAACTTAATAAAAGAAATGGCTGGCTAATTATTGATGAAGCCTTTATCGACTGCACGCCCGAACTCAGCTTAAGTGCCTTAAGCCCACAAAAAGGTTTGATACTATTACGCTCAATTGGAAAATTCTTTGGCCTAGCAGGAATAAGAAGTGGGTTTGTACTGGCTGAACCCTCTATTTTAGAGGCTCTTAATGAACAATTAGGCCCTTGGACGATCAGTAACCCAAGTCGCTTCGTTACCGCAGATGCCTTACAAAATAAAGCATGGCAACAAAAAACGCGCCAGCAATTACAGCAACAAAGCCAACGTTTAGAGCAGTTACTGGCTAGGTACGCATTAAAGCCTACAGGAGGAAACCCGCTTTTTCAATGGATAGAAACCAGCCACGCAGAAGAAATTCATCAAAAACTTGCCCAGCAAGCTGTTTTTACGCGTTTATTTAACCAGCCCAATAGCTTACGCTTTGGCTTAGCTAAAACCGAACAAGATTGGCAGCAACTAGAAGCCGCATTATCCAAGCTCTAGCTGAAAAAAGCAGGCTAAAGAGGCTGTGAGAGTATTATGCGTAGGTTGGGCTGAAGCATGAAGCCCAACACCTGATGCTAGATAAGCCATTGATTGTTGTGGCTTCGCAAGCTCAGCCACAACTTACGAAACCTGTTTTTTACAGGTTATTATTGAATACTTTCACAGTCTCTAAAGCCAGCGCCCCATGCTTACTGATTATGCTTCTGTATGCAGCGTAATCAATGCCTGCAAACTCTCTTTATCTAACTGACGATTATCAACTTTAATATATAAAACTTGTTCATTTTCCTGCAGTATATGACTTGCCACTCCTTTAACCCCTAAAACAGCTTCCATAAACCCAGCTAAGCGCTCCTCCGCTATTTCTTCAGTCGAAACTAACAAATTCGCTAGATATTGAGGGGGATTCATAAACAAGGCGACAATCAACCAAGTGCTTGCAGCAGCCGCACAAAATAAAAATACATAATTTGCACCCCACTCGCCATAAACCCAACCGCCTGTTGAGCCACCAATAAAAGCCCCCATAAATTGCGAGCTAGAATAAGCGCCCATTGCTGTGCCTTTTAAATTACCGGGAGCTGTTTTTGAAATTAAAGAGGGTAATGTTGCTTCTAACAAATTAAAACCACAAAAAAACAACCATAAACCAGCGACTAAATACCATAAAGTATTATCAAAATAATACAGCGCCAAATCCGCTAATAATACCGTTGCAACCGCCCCAATAAAAACAACTTTCATTTTGCGATATTTTTCAGCAATAATGACAAAAGGCACAATAATAGCCATTGATGAAACTAAGACAGGCAAATACACCATCCAATGATCTTTCGCTACCAATCCTGCATCACGCAACAATAACGGGACAATAATAAAACTTGCCGTTAAAATTAAATGCAAAATAAAAATACCATAATCTAAGCGTAATAAATCTTTATTTTTTAAGACATTTACAAACTGCTTAGGGTCTAACTCAGCATCTCTGTGTACTTTAGAATGCTCTGGATTAGGCACAATAAATAAAACCACAAAAATAGCCAAAAATGACAGAATTGCAGTCAACCAGAACACCCCTTGAACACCAGAAAAACCGGCAATAATAGGCCCTATTGTCATTGCTACACCAAACGAAACACCAATACTTGCACCAATCATCGCCATCGCTTTGGTACGATGCACTTCATCCGTTAAATCAGCCACAAGCGCCATAATCGCTGCGGCAATTGCACCACTACCTTGTAAAGCTCGGCCGATTAAAACGCCATAAATACTGGTCGAAAGCGCAGCGACAATACTGCCCGAAGTAAACAGAATCAAGCCAATAATAATAATCTTTTTACGCCCAAATCGGTCGGACAATAAACCAAAAGGAATTTGCAATAAAGCCTGCGTTAATCCATAAACACTAATCGCCAGACCAATTAATAAAGGCGTTGCACCTTCTAATGTCTCTGCAAATAAAGACAGCACCGGCAGAATCATAAATAACCCGAGCATGCGCAATGCGTAAATACTCGATAAGGATAACGTAGCGCGCCGCTCTAAAGGGGACATGGAGCTGGTTATATCTTGAATCTGTGTCAAAGCTGTATTTCCTTATGCAGTCAAATAAAAATATGAGCCATTCATTCTAGCAGTTTTAAGCGGGTAAATTATGTTTATTCAGTGCTAACCATTGAATCGCAATAATAGGAATCGCTGACTCAATTTCCCCCTCTATTAGCATTTGATAAGCCTCATCAAAACTCACTGTTTTTACTAAAATATCTTCATGCTCATGTGCCAAACCATGTAATCCTCCAATATCATCAGAATTAACGGCACCATAAAATAAACTAATTTTTTCCGATGCGCCTCCAGGCGACGTATAAAATTCATTAATAAAGTGCATCTTTTTTACCACACAACCCGCCTCCTCCTCAGCTTCCCTATACGCCACCTGTTCTGCGGTTTCACCGGCATCAATAATGCCGGCTACAATTTCCAACATCCACGCATTTTTTGGCTCATCAATCGGCCCTAAACGAAATTGCTCAATAATAACCACCTTATCTTTTTCGGGATCATATAATAAAACAGCCACGCAGTTCCCTCTCTCAAAAAGCTCACGCGTTAAAACCTCGCTCCAACCACCGGCAAATAAAGTATGCTGAACCTGGTATTTATTGAGGCTAAAAAAGCCCTCATGCATCACTTCTTTTTTAATTATTTTAAATTCTTTTTTCATAACCCCCGCCTTTTTGTATTGTAATTTTGCACAAGCACCACTATATCTATAACATCTCACCTTTAATATCCGTGAGTTTTAATTTAATCCCTAATTATTTGAGGTTTAAGTCCTATGATGCGAATTTTTCTTTTTTTAGCCACTAATATTGCCATTATGGCGGTTATCAGTATTGTTTTCAGCCTTTTCGGTCTAAGTGGTATTTTAGATGCCCAAGGCGTAGACCTTGATTTAAACGCGCTATTAATTCTATCGGCCACCATCGGTATGAGTGGTTCATTTATCTCTTTAGCGATTTCTAAATGGTCGGCAAAAAGATCAATGAGCGTACATGTCATTGAACAACCACAAAATGAAACTGAACAATGGTTAGTGAATATCGTTGCCAAGCAAGCTCACGAATCTGGCATTGATATGCCCGAAGTCGGCATATTCCAATCTCCAGATGCGAATGCGTTTGCCACAGGCATGACTAAAAATAGCTCACTCGTTGCGGTTAGTACTGGTTTATTACATGCGATGTCGCAAGATGAAGTAGAAGCCGTTGTCGGCCATGAAATTTCTCATGTTGCTAATGGCGATATGATTACCATGTCCTTAATGCAAGGCGTAATTAATACTTTCGTTTATTTCTTTGCAACTATTATTGGCCATGCGGTAGACCGTCTCGTTTTCAAAAATGAACGAGGTCACGGCATTGCTTATTTCATCACCCAATTTATTGCACAAATCGCACTCTCATTCTTAGCTTCTATGCTAGTTGCATGGTTCTCGCGCTACCGTGAATTTAAAGCCGATGCCGGTGGTGCTAATTTAGCAGGAAAAGAAAAAATGATTGCTGCTTTACGTGCCTTACAACGCGCACATGAGCCAGAAGAATTACCGGGACAATTGGCTGCTTTTGCCATTAATGGCTCAGAAGTCAAAAAATTATTTATGACTCACCCGCCTTTAGAAGAACGTATCGCTGCTTTGCAAAACCTGCGATAAATAATAAACAGCCGTAGGGTGGGTAGGTCGTAGCCCCTGACATTTAAGTGCGTAGTGAAACCTATCAGTTCGACGCAGAACGATGGGTTTCGCAAAAAGACGCTCTACCCACCCTACGGCTGCCTACCTATAAAATCATGGCAAAACATCAATTTATCCGCTTTCAACTGGGCATCTCTGGCGAACAATTTTTACGTGTTTATCAAGGTTCAGCAAAAAATATATCCACTCGTGCTGATGATGGACGCTTAATAAAATTTCCCGCACAAAATATCAAACAATTTCTCACACATGATGGCATTTATGGTTATTTTGAAATGGAATTAACCACAGAATATAAATTCGTTGCTATTAAAAAACTCAGCAACCTATCAACCCAAGTCTAATCCTTGCAGTAAAAATGATGGGAATTGCAAAATAAACATTTTTCATCCCATCAAGCCCTCTATCTTTCACCAGCATCAAACTCAATATTCTCCACGCCATTAAGCACCATAAAGTGCTTACCTTTTGACCGAGAAATGAGAGTAACACCTGACATTTTCGCCATATCTAAGCCCATTTGTGTTGCACCAGAGCGGGATAATAAAGTAGGAATACCCATTTGAGCGACTTTAATAACCATCTCTGAAGTTAATCGCCCCGTGGTATAAAACACTTTATTATCGCCAGAAATATTATTCAGCCACATATAACCGGCAATGGCATCCACAGCATTATGGCGGCCGACATCTTCAACAAATATTTCTAATTTATCACCTAAATACAAGGCGCAGCCATGAACTGCTCCGGCTTTTTTATAGACTTCATTATGTGTTTTAACAGAATCTAACAGCGCATATAAACTTGATTGTAATATTGTATTTTGCGGTACATGGATATTTTTCAATTTATCCATTAATCGGCCAAAGACTGTTCCTTGCCCACAGCCAGTTGTTACGGTTCGGCGAGACATTTGTTCGGTAAAATCACTGCTTTCTGCTTCTGTTACCACGGCAACGGATTCGGTTTCCCAATCCACTTGTACTACTTTAATCTCATCTAAATGCTCAAAAAAACCTTGGTTTTTTAAGTAGCCTAAGGTGAGTATTTCAGGGTGGGAGCCTATGGTCATCAAGGTAACAATTTCTTGTTTATCGACATAAATCGTTAAGGCACGTTCACCGACTAACTGTAATTCACGGCTTGCTCCCGTTTCATCAACCCCTACTACGGTGGTTGATACGCTTAAACCAGCCTTTGTCATTTCAGGTTTTTTCATTGTTTTGTACCCAGCTCGGCTAATTGCTCTAAGGTATTTATATTAAGAAAAATATCGGGACTTGCACTTAAATCCACTTTTATCCAATTATGCTGGTCAAACCAGCGATCAATTTTTCGCTCACCTGAAGCCAAATAAGCTTGCAAGCTGTCTTTCAGCGATGTTTTTATCGCCATAAAAACAGGGTGAATGCGCTCACCATCAAAGGCAACGGCAATATCTGCATCCTGCTCTTCTCTTTGTTCGATTAAACACTGTAAACTAGCGGCATCAATAAAAGGCGAATCACATGGTACAACTAATAGAACGCTATGCTGACATTGATTTAAAGCCGCATAAACCCCTGCTAACGGCCCTGCAAAATCATTACTTGCATCACTAATAACAGGATACGCAAAGCTTTCATAGTCACTAATATTTCGATTAGCATTAACAAATAATTCGTCAACCACTGGCTCGATAGCCTGTATCGTGTGCTGAATCATTGGCTTACCATTAAATAAGACTAAACCCTTATCTTGCTGCTGCATCCGTCGCGCTAAACCACCGGCTAAGATGACACCACTTACTTTTGTTTGCTTATTCATCAGTGCTAAAATGAGTCATGAAGTTATTCCTCTTAAAAAAACCACTCTATGCCGCCATTATCGCAAGCTTGTTATTGATTACAAGTTGCGCGATAAAACCACAGGGTGATTTTGTCCCTTATTACCAAGCAGAAACTCAAAAACCTTATGATGATGTGCTGGCTGAGTTAGAAATTGCAATTTCAGAAAATAATTTTAGAATTACTGGGCACAGCCGTGTCGGTAAGGTTATTCGTGATCGCGGTACAAAAAATTTCCCTAATTACGACACATTACAATTTTGCAACCTGACCCATGCAAAAACCTTATTAGAATTATCGCCAGAAAGTATTCGCCATATGCCTTGTAATGTCATCGTCTATGAATACCAAGGAAAAATACGCGTGAGAACTCATTTAATGCCAACTAAT
>DAOUSK010000053.1 GCA_030627265.1 Methylococcaceae bacterium | reverse complement strand
CTCAAAGAACCTGTCACCCTAAAACAAAGCCAACATCTAAAACAACAAACCGACCCTCCATCGCTAATGCGTTGAAGAGCCGGCAATTATACCCAGTAATGAATTACCGTCAAGGCTTTATTTCTATTTAAATAGACTGATTCCAGAAATCCCTTGCGCACCTAAAGCAACCAATTGATTAAAATCAGATTTATTAAGGCCACCCAGCGCATACACAGGAATATTTACTTGGGCAACTAGGTGCTCAAACTGCTGCCACCCCAATAATTTAATACTCGGGTGGGATTGCGTTTCTTTAATAGATGATAAAACAGCAAAATCCAAACCTAACCGCTCTGCACGCTTCAACTCATCTAAATTATGACAAGAGGCGGCAATATAACCACTGCTTTCAGGCTTGCAATCCAAAGCCATTAGCTCAGCTGATGTCAAATGAATTCCACCGACATTATCAGAGCATCTTACCCCACCAGAATTTAATAAATAACTCACTCCTAATCGAGTGCACTCTTTATTTAACTGATTAAAAAAACTTTTCGCCAACTGGCGTGATAAGTCTTTTGCTCGAATCTGTACTAATTTAACCCCTTGGGAAGCAATATTATTTAATTGAGCCAAAACTTCGCTGATATCAGAGCTATTAATAATAGCGTACTCTCTACCTAGCTCGATTGCTTTTAATACCACTTTATTTGCTTCTGGAAATTGATAATCTTTCAGATTTGCCTTATCAACCCATTTAATGAGCTGGGCCTCGCGCCCGACAGCCTCACCTGAATAACTATCAACAAAGCTGACATACAGCCGAACCTCAATCTCTGGGTAGTCAAATGAGAGCTCAATCAAAGGCGTAAAGCATTCAATCGTTATATTCAACTCTTCCTTCAACTCTCGAGCTAGCGCAAGCTCAACACTTTCACCACCCTCAAGCTTCCCACCTGGAAATTCCCACTTCCCTTCTTGATGAACACCTTTTTTGCGTTGCGCAATTAAAATCTGTCCCTCACTATTTTCAATAACACCTACGGCAACCTGCACCCTAGCCATTATTAGGTTCTGTATTCCGCATTAATTCGCACATAATCATAAGAAAAATCACAAGTAAGCACTTGCTGCGAAACATCACCTCGACCCAAGATAACGGTGACATTAATTTCTTCTTGATCCATTACTTTTTGCCCCGCCTCTTCTGTATACGAAGGAGCTCGAGCCCCCTGCTCAACAATGCAAACATCATCTAAATAAATTGCAATCTTATCAACATCTAGCTGATCCACCCCAGCACGCCCTACGGCAGCTAAAATACGCCCCCAGTTGGGATCACTTGCAAAAAATGCCGTTTTAACCAAAGGAGAGTGGGCAATTGTTTTAGCAACTTGAACTGCTTCTGCTGAATCAAGTGACTCTTTAACATGAATTTTGATTAACTTTGTTGCGCCCTCACCATCTCGTATAATTGCCTCAGCCAAGCACATACTCGCTTCTTGTATTGCCTGCTGAAATAACTTCATCGCTTCAGTATTTGGCAATAATTCAGGCAATTCACTTTGCCCGCTTGCCATCAAGACACAAGCGTCATTTGTTGAAGTGTCCCCATCAACAGTAATTCGATTAAATGACTGCTCAACTGCTACAGACAAACACTGCTGCAAATTTTCTTGGGAAATAGCCGCATCCGTCGCTATAAATCCTAGCATTGTTGCCATATTTGGCTGAATCATTCCCGCGCCTTTGGATATCCCGGTAATAGTAACCGAATGACCGTCTATTTCGATTTTTTTTGAATACCCTTTTGCGAAAGTATCCGTGGTCATAATGGCCTGCGCGGCATTATCCCAATTATCTTCTTTTTTATTTCTTTGCGCTTTAGGTAATGCAGCCACCAACTTATCTATCGGTAACCGCTCTCCGATCACCCCCGTTGAAAACGGCAATACTTGCTCTGATTTGTTCTGAGCTAACTTTGCAAGCGCATCACAGCTAGCTACCGCATCGAGCATTCCTTGCTTACCTGTTCCTGCGTTAGCATTACCCGAGTTAATTAATAAATATTTTGGATTTTTTTGTAGATGTTCACGCGCCACAAGAACAGGAGCCGCACAAAATGCATTCTGTGTAAAAACGGCTGCACAAGTTGATTGCTCATGCATTTCAACCCATAAGACATCATCACGTTCAGTTTGTTTTATACCCGCATTTGCTGTTCCTAGGTAGATACCAGAAACAACATGCATTACAGGAAACCTTACATTACCAACTGCCATAATTTTCTCTTCTTTTATTTATGCTTTAAAAAACACGATAATACTACTAATTTGCGGTACTTCTTGCGTGAGCACCACGCAACGCTTTTTTATTGTTGCTACTTGCTGCGATAAACTGAAAAGCGTATCCGGCAAGATCACTTCAATTTCTACACCACCATCAATATAATGCACTCGAAATTCATCAATTAAACCGTAATTTTCCGCTAAATACTCATTTAACAAAGTATCAATATCATCTCTTAATAAGGTTTTATATTCAGGTTCTTTATGCTCATCATTTTCTGGGTCAATATGCACTAAGACCTCTTGCACGTCTTGATATTTATTAATTAACACATCTCGAACCACATCTCCGATCATATGCCCTTCAGAGACTGTAATTCTTGAACCCACCACAATGTGCGCATCAACCAAGGCATCTTCCCCCATCTGCCTGGTACGCAACAAATGAATATCTTTAACACCCGAAATCATTATGATTTCTTTACGAATATCCTCAACTAACTCAGGTGACAAGCCAGTATCTACCAATTCTTTAACACTATCAGCGACTAAATTGAACCCAATTTTAGCCACCATTAAAGCAACCAAAACAGCAGCAATTGCATCAGCCCAGACATAACCCAGCAGCGAACCTGCTATACCAATTAAAACCACAACAGATGAAATAGCATCACTACGATGATGCCACGCATTGGCTAATAATAATTTTGAGCGCGTTATCAGCGCAATTCTTTTGGTGTATTGAAATAGCCACTCATTTGCTAGAATCGAAATGGCCGCTATCCCTAAAGCACTTTTTTGAGGAATCAATAATCGCTCAGGCGATAAAATTCGCTCATAAACATCCCAAGCAATGCCAGCCCCAATAACAACTAGGCCAATACCTAAAATGGTTGTCGCTAAAGTTTCAAACCTTCGGTGTCCATAAGGGTGCTCATGATCAGCCTCACGCGCACCCATTTTTACAGCAACTAAAACCAGAAAATCACTCGCTAAGTCAGATAAAGAATGCACCCCATCCGCAATAAGCGCAGCAGACTGACCCAAAATACCAAAGCCTATTTTTATGACACATAGAAATACATTAACTAAAGCCCCAATAATGGTCACTTTATTTTTTAACTGATGAAGTTCCTGTGCATCATAAATCTTTGTCACTTTTATTCCCCAACCTCTATGGTGATAATAAACTCGTATTCACCCGACTCAGCACCCAATACTTTATGACCATTAATTCGTGACCACGCAGGTATATCCTGCATCACACCCGGATCAGTACAGGTAACCACCAAAACATCTCCAGCTTTTAATGTTTTGATTTTATCCTGCGTGCGAATAACAGGCAGGGGGCACAATAAACGACGCGCGTCTAATTCAAACTGACTCATATAAACCATTCCTCCGGCAACTCATCCACGCCCAAAGGTTTAACTTGTAGCATTGACTCATTCCCGGCAATATCTCGAACCGCCACTTCAACTGTCTCAGCTTCTCGCCCCTGCCCATAACGCGCAACAATTTGTGCCGCTAAATACAAGTCTTCTGCACTAGGGTCTCCCTCTATCAACGCCAAAGGGCCTCGATGACTTTCGCAATTCATATTAATAAAGCTTTTTTTATAACCTTGCATAAATCGCGCTTCACCATCTTCACGCGCAACAATGATTTTAAAATTTGGCCTAGGGCGAATATGTCTACCTACTTTTAATAGCATGACATCATCTAAATCGTAGTCTTTTTCACCTCTTGCTTTCCACAAATCAACTAACTTTTTAGAGTAACTTTCATCTGTTAAAAAGCAACAGCCACCTGCTGGCTGAGAATACTCAGTAAAGCCATATTCATTCGCTAAAGCCATCTGTGGCTTACGTCCACGCCCACTAAAATCAAATAATTGATCACGGTGAATCCAACCCTCACGCTCTGGTAAAGTAGCAGGTAAACTTTGCGCACACAATGGCCGCACTAAGCGATCATCCGCTCCCGATTCTTCAGCAATAATCGGCATTGTTTCACGACGCTGCGACATAGGACGCTGCCCCATTACCTCACCAGTAATGATGAAATCGAAATCATTCTCTTCCATCCATTGCTTAGCTTTTTTCACCATAAACACTTTACAATCTAGGCATGGGTTCATATTAGCCCCATAGCCATGCTTAGGGTTAATCAAAACATCCTTATACTCTTCAATAATATCAATGATATGCAATTTAATGCCCAGCGTTTCCGCCACCCATAAAGAATTATTACGCTTAGGCTTCACTTTATCTTTTTTACGAATCGCGTGAGTATGTCCTTCCACACAAAAACCAGTAAAAAAATTAATCCCTTCCACATGAACTCCCTGCTCCATAATGGCTTTTGTTGCCAACATAGAATCCAGTCCACCCGAAATTAAAGACACCGCCCTGATTTGCTTACTCATACTTTACCTAAACTTATTAATATCGACGATATCACTACCGCACTTTAACTCTAAACTAAGACCAAATTATCCAAATGAATTAACTCTTCATCATCAGAATAACCCAAAATACCTTCAAACTGCTCACTAACATGGCCTTTGATTAAATCAATTTCTGCAGATTTATAATTGACCAAACCACGCGCAAACTCAATACCCTCAGCGCTTAAACACACCACTAACTCACCTCGACCAAAAACACCCACCACTAAGGTAACATCAGTTGCTAGCAAGCTTCTTTCGTTCACTTTTAAATCTAACACCGCTGCAGCTTTCAATTGCACATAGCCCCTTACTTGTAAACCTGCAAGTAACCACTGCTTTCTTGCCGCTAAAGGCTCGACCTGACTATATAAGTAAGTGCCTATCTCTTCACCTGCAATCACCCGAGCAATAACAGAACTTTCATCACCTGAAGCAATAACGGTTGACGCGCCTGATCGTGAGGCTAATTTTGCTGCTGCCACTTTCGTTGCCATGCCGCCACGCCCAAGACCACTACGACTCTCTCCTGCCATTGCCTCTAATCGAGAATCATCCGCACTTATTTTTGTAATAAACTTAGCATCTTTATAAACACTAGGATCAGCATCAAATAAACCTAATTGATCCGTCAAAATAATAAGCAAATCAGCTTCAACTAAATTTGCAACCAACGCTCCCAGCGTATCATTATCACCAAAACGAATTTCATCTGTCGCAACTGCATCATTCTCATTAATAACAGGAATAACATTAAATTCCAATAATGCTAATAAAGTACTACGCGCATTAAGATAGCGCTGCCTATCTGACAAATCATCGTGTGTTAAAAGCACTTGCGCCGTATGTAAACCATGACATTGAAACCGACTTTCAAAAGTTTGCACCAACCCCATCTGCCCGACTGAAGCAGCCGCTTGAAGTTCATGCAGATGCTTAGGCCGCTCCTTCAGCCCTAAGCGCACCATACCTTCAGCGACCGCTCCAGAAGAAACTAATATAACTTCAATACCTTGCTGCTTTAGAGCTGAAATTTGCTCCACCCAAGCAGTCACTGCATTTAAATTTAAGCCCTTACCGCCGTCTGTTAATAACGCGCTGCCAATTTTAATAACAACCCGCTTTGCCTTTACAAAATCACTTCGACTCATGCTCTTTTTCCAACAAAGTCTGCTTTTCTAAAAAAGCCATAATATCAAACATTAGCGTACGCGTACCTTCTGATTTTAATGCAGAAATTTGATACACAGGCCCTTCCCATTTTAATTCATCAACAATGGCCTGACATAATTCCTGCTGATTATCCTCCGCCTCCAAACGATCCACTTTATTAAGCACCAACCAACGTGGCTTATTAGCAAGATCATCACTCCATTTTCCAATCTCTTTAATAATTTTCTTTGCTGAATCCACTGGAGACTCGATAGACTCATAAGGTTTTACATCCACCAAATGCATTAAAACCTTAGTTCTTTCTAAATGCTTCAGAAATTGCAAACCCAAGCCCGCCCCTTCTGCTGCGCCTTCAATCACACCTGGAATATCTGCAATAACAAAACTACGCCGCTCATCAACACTGACGACACCCAAATTAGGAACTAATGTTGTAAATGGATAGTTTGCTACACGCGGCTTTGCAGAAGAAACAGCTCGAATCAAGCTTGATTTTCCTGCATTTGGCATCCCCAATAAACCCACATCTGCAATCAAAGTTAACTCTAATTGTAAAATTCTGTGCTCGCCTTTTGATCCTGTTGACGCTTTTTGTGGCGCTCGATTAATACTACTTTTAAATCGCGTATTACCCAAGCCATGCCAACCACCCTGAGCAACTTTTAAAGTTTCATCAACATGGGTTAAATCACCTAATTTTTCACCTGTTCTTTTGTCGTAGACTAACGTACCCGTCGGAACAGAAATATAAATATCATCGCCTTTTCTACCTGTACACTGCCGACCCATGCCATTTTGGCCGCGTTGCGCTCTGTGTACAGAATGGAATCTAAAGTCAACTAAGGTATTAATATTTTCAGTAGCGATAAGAAAAACACAACCGCCATCGCCGCCATCCCCGCCATCAGGCCCACCTTTAGGAATATATTTTTCGCGACGAAAGCCGATACACCCATTACCACCATCACCCGCTTCTACGCGAATTTCCGCTTCATCAACAAATTTCATAACCCTAAATCCTTAGCAAACGCCCTAAACTTCATTAACAATAGGCAAAAAAAAACCCCGTCTTTCAGGACGAGGTCTTTATCTATCTCTGTACAACTTCAAAGCTTAACCCTATAAAGATCAACTTATCATTTGTAAAAAATATTATGCAGCAACAATACTTACAAATTTACGTTTTTGAGGTCCTTTAACTTCAAAAAGTACTTTGCCAGTTGCTGTTGCAAATAGAGTGTGATCTTTACCACAACCTACATTTGTTCCTGGGTGAAAACGTGTACCACGCTGACGAACAATAATGCTGCCCGCGTTAACACTTTCGCCACCAAAACGCTTAACACCCAATCGGTTTGCATTTGAATCGCGACCATTCCTAGTACTACCACCAGCTTTCTTATGAGCCATTGTAAATCCTCGTGTTAAGCAGAAATGCCAGTAATCTGGATTTCCGTGTAATATTGACGATGACCCATTTGTTTCATGTGGTGCTTACGTCTTTTAAATTTAATGATTTTAACTTTTTTATGTCTACCTTGGTCAGTCACTTTCGCTGTAACTTTACTTCCGTCTACATAAGGTTGGCCAACTTTAACAACATCGCCAGTCTGTACCATTAGTACATTGTCGAATTCAACGCTGTCGCCCATGCCAAGCTCAAGTTTTTCTATTTTTAAGGTCGTACCTTCTTCAACACGGTATTGTTTACCGCCAGTTTGAATTACCGCATACATTTGCGTCAGCTCCATCAAGCAATGTTCTATTAAAAGTGAACAGAAAATTATAATTGATAAACCATCCATTCGTCAACAAAAACAAAATACAGTAATCAATATAACTAATATTAGTCAGCTACTTTAACATGATAAAATTTTTTTACACATCTTTATCTGTTAAAATGAAAAATTAACGTACTCCTTTTGGTTATAATTTAATGACTACAGCTCAAAACGCAACAAATACATCCCAAGCTCCTATTGATTTTGAATCAATCCAACGCTTAACTGAAAACGAAGCAAAAGCTGTTGACCAATTAATCATCAAAGAACTTACCTCTGACGTTGTACTTATCAATCAAATAAGTCACTACATCATTAATAGCGGAGGCAAGCGCCTACGCCCCATGCTTCTACTGCTTGCTGCAAAATCACTCAACTATCTAGAAGACAAGCACTTGCTTTTAGCCGCTGTCATCGAATTTATTCACACAGCCACCTTATTGCATGACGATGTTGTTGATGAATCTGATTTACGCCGCGGCAAAGATTCGGCCAATGCTGTTTGGGGGAATGCTGCAAGTATATTAGTCGGTGACTACCTTTACTCTAGCGCTTTTGAAATGATGGTACGCACTGATAATATGCGCGTCATGAGTATTTTATCTAAAACAACAACTGCCATCGCAGAAGGCGAAGTATTGCAATTACTTAATTGCAATAACCCCGCAACTACCGAAGAAAAATATTTAGAAGTTATCTCGCGAAAAACAGCTATTTTATTTAGTGCTGCCACCCAATTAGGCGCAGTCATAGCCGATGCCGATCCTGCAACAGAAAAAGCTTTAGCAGATTACGGGCAACATCTAGGTATTGCTTTTCAGTTAATTGACGATGCCTTGGATTACACTTCGACTCAAGATGAGTTAGGGAAAAATCTTGGGGATGACCTTGCCGAAGGGAAACCGACATTACCTCTTATTTATGCCATTGAGAACGGCAGCAAAGAACAAGCAGATGTTGTTATCGCGGCTATAAAAGAAGGTAATAGAGATTCATTTAACGAAGTATACGAAATAGTTAAGGCAACTAACGCAATTGCTTACACAGAACAGCGCGCCGATGAAGAATCGGAAAAGGCTATTACCGCCCTAAACCAACTATCTGACTCTGAATACAAAGAAGCCCTTATTTTATTAGCTCGCTTTGCAGTGCAACGTAACTACTAATATAAAGACCAACTTAGCTATCTAAAAGCGCATTAAAGGCATGTAATTTCTCAATTAATGCTGAGTGCGCTTTTTCTATTTTATTCAATATTTGCATTAAAAATTCAGATAACTCACCCTCACCTCTATCTCCTGCAATATCATAAAACCGAGCTTCCAACTCACTCACTGGATCAAAATCCACCATTTCATCCAAGTAATTAATAGCCTTCATTTCCCGTAGATGCTCAACTAAATTATCGCCCTGATACGCATCGACTTCATAGGTTATTTCATCGATTGCTTTACCGACTTGCCCTAGCATTTGATAGACCTCAGCCAATAAAGAAACATCTAAAATCAAATATGCAAACGCACCTGTTAGCATTTTAGATTCCTTCAGCACCTTTTTACATCGTTCCTTCTCTAACATTTTGCCGTCCTCAAATTCTACTTAACACTTCAAAGAAAGCCTTAATACTCAAGCTCTTTAAGCACAATTATCACATAAACAAAATATCAATGTTAGAATTGTTAGCAACTTTAACTCTGCTTATAATTTGAATATGACACACCTCAAAAAACTCCCTTGCAACAAGCTAAAAATTCAAATTAATCAATCAGATTACAGCCTCATTACACAAGATAGCGACACACGCATCAACAACATACTTGGCCAAGAAAGAGCTCAATCTGCCCTTGATTTTGGTATCGCCATGCAAAACCCTGGCTACAACATTTACGTCATGGGTGAGCCCGGAACAGGACGCTTATCAATGATAACCAACCTGCTCACGCCCTCCTCTCAGAAACAGGAGATTCCTCCCTCCTACGCTTATGTTGAAAACTTTGAAAATACTCGCGAACCCGTCGCACTAGAACTTCCCGCCGATAAAGCTCACGAATTTTGCAAAGACATCAACCACATAATAGATAACTTAATTGCCATCTTTCCTGCTGTTTTCGAAAGCGCGAGCTATCAACAAAAAAAGACCGCCTTAGAGCGCTCATTTACCCAGCAATATAATAGTGCAATCGACATTGTTGAAAAAGCAGCTAAAGAAAAAAGCATCGCCCTTTTTCGCGATACCGACTCCATCACTTTCACCCCAATCAGGGATGAAAAGGTTTTAAACGAAGAACAATTTAACCAGCTTCCACAACTTGATCGCGATAACTTTCACAAAGATACCGAAGTACTTGAAGACACCTTAGGCGATGTATTAATTGAACTACCTCAATGGCGACGTAGTTTAGTAGAAAAAAATAGATCACTAGATAACGCAACAATCCGCGTTGCAATCACACCCATCTTCAAAGAACTCATTGAGCGTCATCAAAATATCGACCCTATCGTTACTTATTTATCCGAGATCAAAAAAGACCTAAACGAAACAATCAAAGACCTCTTTGTGCAGACGCCCGCCTTAGAAAGCCTAAGTGATCATGTAAAAAAACAACTATTAAAAGACCAGTACCTACCCAATATTCTTGTTGATAACAAAGAGTCCGTTGGCGCACCGATCATCTACGAACCCAACCCAACCTACCAAAACCTATTTGGTCGCATTGAATACAACAACGAACAAGGCGCATTAACCACCACTTACCAACGGATTTGCGCAGGTTCTTTACACAAAGCCAACGGCGGCTATTTAATTTTAGATGCCGACAAGCTAATCGAACTGCCTTTTGTTTGGGAAGGATTAAAACGCGCACTAAAATCTGAACGCATAGAAATCGAATCTCCTTACTCTGAATTTGGTGTCAATACCGTCACCCTAAAGCCCGAAGTCATCCCGCTTAACATTAAAATAATCCTCGTTGGCTCGCGTGAAATTTACTACTTACTGCAAGATTACGACAGCGAATTCAATGAAATGTTTCGTATCTTAGCTGATTTTGATTACACCATCCCGCGCACACAATCCAGCATGCAAGGATTCGCACAGCGTATGACTCAACACGCACAAGATTCAGGTGCAAAGCCACTAACCAAGCCCGCCATTATCAGCCTTTTAGAATACAGTTGCCGTATAGCCGAGCACCAAGAACGCATTTCTGCCCACTTAAACGACTGCCTAGAAATTATCGGCGAAGCCAACTTGCTTTGTAAAGACCAACAAATCAACGACGAACATATTCAGCTCGCCCTAAATGCACGCGAATACCGCAACGGCAGAATTGCTGATGATATTTTGAATGAAATGCTTAACGACACAATTCTCATCAACACATCAGGCACTTCCATTGGAAAAATAAACGGCTTAACCGTATTAGAAGTGGGCGGCACTAGCTTTGGCGAACCTAGTCGAATTACTGTTACCGTATACCCTGGCTCACGCGGTATTGTTGATATAGAGCGTGAAGCCGAATTAGGCTTAGCCATTCACTCCAAAGGCGTTATGATTTTAACGGGCTACCTTGGCTACTGCTACGCACAAGAATTCCCGCTTGCCATTTCAGCCAGCATAGCAATGGAACAATCTTATGGTCATATTGACGGCGACAGCGCATCACTTGCTGAACTATGCTGCCTAATCTCCTCACTCACCTCAACACCTATCAAGCAAAGCTTTGCTGTTACAGGCTCCATTAATCAATACGGCGAAGTCCAAGCTATCGGAGGCGTAAATCACAAAATCGAAGGTTTTTTTAAACTTTGCACCGCTAGGAAATTAACAGGCGAACAAGGCTGCATCATCCCCAAAGCAAATATCAGCAACCTGATGCTAAAGCAAGAAATCATCTCTGCAGTCGAAGAAGGAAAATTTGCTATTTATGCTGTATCAACCGTTGATGAAGCCTTAGAAATCCTCACGGGTGAACTCATAGGGAAAAAAGATAAAAATGGAGAATACCCTGAAAACAGCCTTAATTTTAAAGTCATATCACGCTTAAAAGCCATTTCCGACTTAGGCAATGAGAAAGAAAGCGACGAAGAAGAATAAACATTTCAAAAATTACCTAGTAATATAGAGCTAGATTACTTATAATTGTTAGCTCTTCTATGCCGGGGTGGTGAAACTGGTAGACACGCCGGATTCAAAATCCGGTTTCTTCGGAAGTGCCGGTTCAATTCCGGCCCTCGGTACCATAGAAGATTCCAAGAATATCCAAAAGCCCTTTAGTCTACTGACTTCTGGGCTTTTTTTATGCCTGTTTCATTCCCAGTAAGTCCAGCGAAAACCGATAAAAACCAGTAAAAAATGTAGCCACTTATGTAGCAACTGCTAGAATGAAGCTGTTTTTTACAAAAAGTGGCTACATTTTATGGCTAGAGACCTTATAAAATTTGATTTAACAGCAAAACACTGCGAGCCATCAGAAGGAGATGGGATCACAACGCCTATTTAAGAACTCCAGCTTCGCCCATCACGCTTCAATAATTCACAGGCATCATCTGGCCCCCATGAGCCAGCTGCGTATGCTTTTGGTTCATCACCCTTAACAGCCCATGCATTTTGCATAGAATCTACCCAAGTCCACGCCTGCTCAATTTCTTCTCGACTAATAAAAAGAGTGGAATTGCCGCGCATGGCTTCTAATAATAGTCGCTCATAAGCATCGACAATATGGCTGTTTTTAAAGGTTTCTGAAAAACTTAAATCGAGTTTAGTTTTTTGTAATTTAATTTGCTCATCAATCCCTGGGCGTTTGTTCATTACATCCACTTCAACCCCTTCATTCGGCTGTAATCGAATGGTCAGTTTATTGGCAGGGAGATCAGCATAGCTTTCGGTAAAGATATTATGCGGTAGCTGTTTAAATTGCACGATAATTTCTGATTGCTTGGCAGGCATGCGCTTACCTGTGCGCAAGTAAAAAGGCACACCTGCCCAACGCCAATTATCAATATCAACCCGTAAGGCAACAAATGTTTCTGTTTTACTTTGAGTATTGGCGCCCTCTTCTTCTTTATAGCCCGGTACCGTTTTATTTTTAATCGCGCCAGCAGCATATTGCCCACGCACTGTTTTTTCAGCGACATTTTCTGGTGTCATCATACGCAAATCTTTTAATACTTTGATTTTTTCATAATGAATATCTTCTGCTCTTAAGCTAACCGGCGGCTCCATTGCAATGAAGGTTAAGATCTGTAATAAATGGTTTTGCAACATGTCCCGGGTTTGTCCCGAATCATCAAAATACCCCCAGCGCCCTTCTATCCCTACTTCTTCAGCCACGGTAATTTGCACATGATCAATCGCATTATGATCCCAGTTATTAATAAAAATCGAATTAGCAAAACGTAATGCTAATAAATTTAAAACTGTCTCTTTACCTAAATAATGATCAATTCGACAAACTTGATCCCCCGTAAAGACCTCAGACACAGCGTCATTAATTTCTTTAGAGGAAGCTAAATCATGCCCGATAGGTTTTTCCATCACCATGCGCGATTCATCAGTTAAGGTGCCTGATTTCTTTAAGCCTAGGCAAATCACTTTAAATAAGGAAGGTGGTACAGAAAAGTAGTTAATCATCATACGATTTTCTTTATCGATATATTGATTAAGCTGTTGATAGTCGTCTATTTTAGTTAAATCTAATTGCAAATAATTCAAGCGCGCAGAAAACCGCTGCCAGACCTCTTCATTAAGTGGTTCGGCTAAAAATTTATTTAGACTGCTCTGTGCGGTACTAATCAGTAGACTAGCACCTCCTGGAAATCGATCAATACCGGTTATTTTAGTATCCGACTCTAATAAATTAGCTTTATCTAACTGATATAGGCAAACTAAAAGTTTACGTGTGGATAAATCACCTAGTACACCAAAGATCACGAGGTCGCAGGGCTTAAAATTTTTTTTATTCATTTTTCCGAGTTAAAAGGTTTATAGCAATGATAAGACTATTATACCACCCATAAAAAAAGGGCCTATGAATAGACCCTTTTTACTTAGTTTAGATTTTCTTCTATTCTGAAATAATCAACTCACCATTATCATCAGCCGAAAGGGTAATGCCTGCCTGCCCAGCAACAACAATCAGCTCTGTATCTGCATCTTGTTTATATAGATCATACGAAGCATATTCCATAAAAGGAAATTTAATTTTCAACGCATTATTATCATTCGTATCTATAAATGCAATGGCTGAACTTTTTGAATTTTCATAAGCGGTCTCTGTTTCTGGGTCGATAATATCTTCTTCCGTTAATTCATTTGAAGCATTAAAACCAGCAGCATACAAAAAGAAAACATCACCTTCATTCATACCCAAATTACCAACAGCTGCTTCAGTAAAAATAATATTACCTGAAACATCATTAGTAATCAGTTTAAGCGTTGGTTTAAGTGAGTATATCGGCGGAGTCGCATTAGGGTTTTTAACGACAATTGATTTTCTTACATCAAAGTCAATGGTTAATTCTGTCTCTACGCCCTCAGTAATTGTAAAACCAGAAACAACCTTTAATCCATTATTTTGAATGCTTGAATTAATATCTAAGTTATAGACCGTATCATCTAACAGCTTAATCGTATTGTCTGTAGGTGTTGTACTTAAATATAGGCGTATCTGAGCATATTGCCCCGATTCAAATTCTGTTGTATCAAATTTAAAGACATTCCCTTTGGAAAATTCTAATAAGTCAATCATTTCTGCAGGATTTTCAGTGGTTGCTTCATAGTAATCCTGCCACCCTGAACCATCTTTTGAGATTTCAATTTTAGTAATCGTAATATTAACTTCTTTTGCATCATCAATTGGCGCATCAGTAATCCCAATTGTTAGCGTTGATTGAGTATCTGGCGTGCTATTAAACCCATCCCCATTACATGCGAATAAAACAAATGTTAAAAATAATACACTTATATAAATAAAAAATCGTTTAAATTGCTTCATATTTCACCTTACCCTTTGAACTAGTAGCTCGTATTCTAGCAAATCCCCAAGAAAAATCTGTGCGAATAAACCCATCTCCACATAAATCAACGGCTGCAAACATCATTTTTGCCATTTCTACTGAGGCACCATCATTTAATATGGCTAATTCAAATTCTAAATCTGCACGTAGTTTTTCTGCTTTATTTCCCGGCTCACCATACGCATATTTTAAATCATGCTGTAATGCGATCTCAGTTAAATTAGGGATATTGAATACAGCAGCAAATAAGCCATCGGGTATCATTGACGCGCCGTCAAACTCCCATATTGAAAAATCGTGAAAATTTGCCTCGATTCGTTCAACTAAATAAGATAGTCCGTAATGTTCGCATAATTTAATGGCTAATTGCTTGTCAATATTATCGCCAATATTAGGTAGTTGCATTAGTTTTCTCCATTATTTAAAAGTGCTGAGCGAGTAACTCAGTTGTTATCTTATCCTCGGAATAATGCTGTAAACAATACGTATACTAAATTGCTGCGCATTATCCAAAGCGTTATAGACAGTATCTGAAATTAAAATTGGAACCTCATATTTTTTAGTCAATGTTTCTAAGCGTGAGGCGACATTAACTGCATCCCCTATACCGGTTTTGTTTCTAGTCTCACCGCTACCAACCGTACCTAAAATAGCGCGCTCATCAGCTTGATAGGTAACGTTTTCGACTACCCAATAGCTATCTTGAGAAAACCCAAAGTTAATGGATTCTTCTAGTGCTACTTTTGAAAATAACTGCGCTTTTTTATACGCTTGCACGATACCATTAATTTTCTTTTTCTGGCTTGCATCCACTAACACCGAAATACCCGTTAGCGAATAAAAGGCTAAGTGATTTTCTTCACTCCCACTGTATACCGTTG
>DAOUSK010000105.1 GCA_030627265.1 Methylococcaceae bacterium | reverse complement strand
CTACCGCTGTTGTCAGCAGCATGACAATGATATCTCGGATATTAGGGTTTATTAGGGATATGATGTTTGCTCGTTTATTCGGGGTAGACTCGGGAACCGATGCTTTTTTTGTGGCGTTTAAAATCCCTAATTTTTTACGTCGATTATTTGCAGAAGGTGCCTTTGCCCAAGCATTTGTTCCTGTTTTATCCGATTATAAAGAGCAGGGGAGTAAACAAGCTTTACGCCAGTTTATCAACCGAACGTCGGGCACTTTAGCGCTTATATTAATGGCGACTACCATTGCGGGTATGTTGGCTGCCCCTTATTTAATTATGGCGTTTGCACCGGGTTTTGCATGGGAAGGTAAGCAGTATGATTTAGCCGTGCAAATGTTACGCATTACCTTTCCTTATCTCTTTTTTATTTCCTCAGTTGCTTTTGCTGGGGGAATTCTAAATTCTTTTGGTAAATTTGCAGTTCCAGCATTTACCCCCGTTTTTCTTAATATCTCTCTAATTGCAGCGGCTATTTGGTTAGCGCCGTTGATGCCTGAGCCTATTGTTGCACTTGCATGGGGTGTTTTTATTGCAGGGGGCGTGCAGTTATTATTTCAATTTCCAGCCTTATATCGTTTAGGCTTAGTGCCAAGATTACAATTTGGTTTTAAAGACCCCGGAGTGATACGCATTTTAAAGCTGATGGTTCCTGCTTTATTTGGCGTGTCGATCACACAGATAAACTTATTATTAGATACCTTAATCGCTTCATTTTTAACGGCGGGCAGTGTTTCTTGGCTTTATTACTCCGATAGATTAGTGGAATTTCCATTAGGTATTTTTGGTATTGCCTTAGCAACCGTTATTTTACCTAGCCTTTCTAAAAATCATGCGGCAGATGATGCCGCGGCTTTTTCTAAATCACTCGATTGGGCGCTTAAATTAGTTTTATTGATTGGTGTACCTGCTTCATTAGGGTTAATGATGCTAGCAGAGCCAATGGTATCAACCTTGTTCCAATATAATGAATTTAAAGCTTACGATGTGATGATGGCTGGCCGTAGTTTAATGGCTTATTCATTGGGTTTATTGGGTTTTATTCTGGTCAAAGTCCTGGTGCCTGGGTTTACCTCCCGAAAAGATATGAAAACCCCCGTGCGTTTTGGTATTTACGCAATGGTGGCGAATATGTTCCTTAATATCCTATTTGTTTTTCCTTTAGCGCATGCCGGCTTAGCTTTAGCAACATCAGTAGGAGCCTTTTTCAATGCCAGCTTATTATTATCAGCCCTTTTGAAAACAGGGGTCTACCAACCTGCTAAGGGCTGGCGACTTTATAGTTTACGAATTATTTTGGCGGCTACAGCAATGACTTCTTTGTTATATCATTTTGTTGATACTGAGCTTTGGCTGCACTGGGGGTTGGTCGATAGGGCGATGAATTTAGCTTTATGGATAGGAATTTCTATTGTTGTGTATGGGCTGGTTTTAATGTTATCAGGACTAAAAACAAAACATTTAGCCGCGTAAACTTTTGCATCTAATAATTAAATTGAATTAAAAATAAAATGACACAAAAAAAACTAACAGAGTCACAATGGCGCGAGAAACTAAGCCCAGAAGAATTTAATATTTGCCGCTGCAGTGCAACAGAGGCGCCTTTTACGGGGGAATATGTCGATTGTAAAATAGAGGGTGTTTATCATTGCAAATGTTGCGATAGCGCTTTATTTAATTCAGCTACAAAATACGATTCTCGTTCTGGATGGCCGAGTTTTTGGCAGCCAATAAGCGCATCAGCACTGAAAGAAGTATCTGATATCAGCTTGGCTGCACCCCGAGTTGAAGTCACTTGCGCGCAGTGTGAAGCGCATTTAGGCCATGTTTTTACCGATGGCCCACAGCCAACTGGCTTACGTTATTGTATTAATTCTGCAGCACTGGAGCTACACGCCTTATGAAAGCACAACAAACAGTACAACATTTATTAGATTTTATTGATGCTAGCCCTAGCCCTTGGCATGCAGTGGCAACAATGGAGCAACAGTTAATTAATAAAGGTTTTACTGCGCTGGTAGAAACGGCTGCTTGGCAATTAAAAAAGGGCGGGCGATATTATGTGATAAGAGATGACTCTTCTATTATTGCGTTTATTGCGGGCGTGAATCCACTGGTCGAAACAGGTTACAAAATTATTGGTGCGCATACTGATTCCCCAGGCTTGCGAGTAAAACCTCATGCATTACATAAATCGGGCGGTCTATTGCGTATGGCAGTGGAAGTTTATGGCGGGCCTATTTTAGCGACTTTTACTGATCGGGATTTAAGCTTTGCGGGGCGCATTAGTTATCGTACTGAATCAGGCGCGATAGCGACAAAGTTAGTACACTTTAAACAAGCTTTATTACGCTTGCCTAATTTAGCTATTCACATGAACCGAAAGGTGAATGAAGAGGGCTTAAAATTACACAAGCAAAATGAATTACCGCTGCTTTTTTCCATGAGTAGTAAAGAACAAATTCCCGATAAGGTGTTTACTGAATTATTACTCTCCCAATGTGATTTAACCGCCGAGCAAATCATTACTTGGGAATTGAATATTTATGATACGCAAAAAGGCGGTTTTTGGGGCGCAGAGCAAGAATTTTATGCCGATAGCCAGCTAGATAACCTAGCTTCTTGCCATGCGGGATTACAAGCCTTAGTTAATGAAAAAGTACTAAACTCAGGCAATACAACCGTCTGTGCTTTTTTTGATCATGAAGAAGTCGGTAGTGAAAGTACCAAAGGTGCAGATGGCAGTTTTTTAGCTGATATTTTAGAGCGCATTTCTTTGGCGCAGTCTTTATCGGCAGAAGACTATAAACGAGCATTAGCACAAAGCTTTATGTTAAGTGTTGATATGGCGCACGCCTATCAACCCAATTTTCCGGCTGCTTATGAGCCTGAACACAAAGTGTATGTTAATAAAGGCCCAGTGATCAAATTGAATGCGAATCAGCGTTATAGCTCTGAATCTGTTTCAGCTGCGCGGTTTATTAATTGGTGCCAGCAAGCAAAAGTGCCGTATCAGCAATATTCGCATCGTACTGATATTCCCTGTGGAAGTACCATAGGCCCGATGACATCGGCAAAGTTAGGCATACGCACGGTTGATGTAGGTGGAGCAATGTGGGCAATGCACAGTATTAGGGAAAGTGCTGGGGTATTGGATCATCAATATATGATTAGTGTCATGCAGTGTTTTTTTGCTGATAAATAGTAAAGACTGGTTTTGGAATAAAGATTGTGAATGATTCCATCTTTATTTGTAAGGTTTTATGTTTAGGTTTGTTTTAAATTTAGGGGCCAGGCGGTGAAAATAGTGGCGGCATTTTTAAGTGCATTTTTGTTGAGTAGTTTGCTTCTTGTTGGTTGCGTCACAAAGGAAGTGAAGGTAAACGATCTCAGTGATTTTAGAACAGAAAAGCAAAAAGAATTTGATTCAGCAGGTAAACCACCGATTAACGCTGTTCTGACAGGAATAGCTTCAGGTGATTTAATAACGAGTGCAATTGCTGGAACGTATGCAAAAACACTGGCGCTTAAATTAAAGCAAGATGAGCGGTTAAGAAATAGCAGTGTTGCAACTCGGTTAGAGGATATTAGAATTAAGGAAGGCGTTGAGGCGGAACAAAAGGCAATTAAAAATTTAAAGCCTAAAGAGCAAGTGGAATATGCTGTCTTCCTGAAAAATAGTGTCGATGAATTAAGTGTGGTACTCGAATATTCAATGGAAGCAGATAAAATGGCGGCAGGTATTTTGGCTTTTAATGTCAGTGAATATTCGGAGAGCCTACTTATTATTTTTCTTGCGTTGGAAGCGATTTCTGTGGCGGTAGAGCAACTAGTCTATACGCAACTAGCATTAAGTCTTATGATTGAAGACTCTAATCGTTATGAAGAAAGTATTACGCTTCTTGGGAAATAGCTTGAGCAACTTAGGAGTGGGGATTTAGCCTCGCCTGAGCCAGTGCGGGACTAAAGTCCCACTTCCAGTTTGATAAATATCAATTTTATTTCATGCACATTCCAATGACCGATCCACTTTATGGGTACTAATCTATGCGTTTCAAAACAATAATTTTCTACCTTAGTTTTTTAAGTTTAATGGCTTGCGCAACAACAAGCAATAAACCTAGGAATCAATTAGGGATTCAAATTAAGCCCTCATTATCGACTTTAACGCGTTCTGATTTTGAAAGCGGGAAAAAAATTAGTCTACCGCAAAACTATAATCAAGAAAATTATAAAAAATTAGTTTTACGCGTTGATGTGGAAGCAGGAAAAAACAGCTGTTTGCAGAGTAAAGGCTGCCCGACAGCACTTAATATTCCCAATTTAACAGAGAGAATGCTGGCTGAGGTTGCTAAATTAAAGCGATTTAAAGTGGTTAATCGTAATACCGCACAAAAAGGTAAGCAAGCAGAATTAAGGTATCAAGCTTCTGGTTTAACGCGTGATGAAGGGCAGGTAGAAATAGGCGAAGAGTTAAATGCAGATTATGGTTTAACCATAAATTTAAGTTTTGGCGTAGAAGAGTTTAGGCGTAGCTATAAAAACTTTCTTTATTACACCGTATTGATGACCTATCAAATTCAGAATTTTGAAACAGGTGAGATTATTGAAAGTGATACCGCTGAAGGCCGAGCTAAGCGCACTATTATTCGTTTATCTTCAGGAGAGCAAATAGGCGGTTTTAATCGAGATGATGTGGGCAGTGTGAATAGTGTGATGATAGAAGCATCCACAAATGCTTTAAAAATTATCGCGAATAAGTTAGGTAATAAACTACCTATTGGTTGCCAGGTAACGGCAATCTTTGGGACGAATATGAGTTGTAATAAAGGCTACCAAGAAGGCTTTATGGGTAAGCAAATGGTCACTATTTATTATGATTATAATGGCATTGATTTCCCGATTGCTGTTGCTGAAGTTTCGCCAGGCGCACATAAAACATCAGGCACTATTGTTGCTTGGAATGATAATCCAGATAAATATATTCAAGATGCGGTACAGCGTATTAAGAGTGATCCTAGTTTCGCCAAACATAATGAACTCTTTGCCGTTAGCTTAAGAATGCCTTTGCCACCAGAGTGGGATAATAATTACAAGGATTAGGGCCACTAATAATTTGATTTGTTTATTAATTGAAGTTAAAAACTTTTATATCGCTTGAATGCTCTTATAATGGCTATGTTGGTAGCGTAAATTTATAACGAGATTCAGGAGACGAGCAATGAAACAATATAAATTAAGTTTAGCTTTTATTTTATTGGCATTGGGCCTAACGCAAAATGTCTTAGCAGCAGTTGATATTAGTGCAGGTAAACAAAGAGCAACAATGTGTTTGAGTTGTCACGGACAAGACGGCAATAGCCAAACAAGCAATATACCGAGCTTGGCAGGGCAAAAACCTGCTTATATCGTTAATCAATTGCGTGCCTTTCGCAGTGGAGCTAGAAAGGGCAGCATGATGAATAATATGGCAAAAGGTTTAAGTAATGCTGAAATTAATAACCTAGCCGCTTTTTTTGCCTCATTAAAAAATAAAAGTATCGGTAGTGAGAAAAAAGAATTGATACGGGAAGGTAAAAAATTAGCCAGTGGTATGTGTTTTGGTTGTCATGGAGGTAAGGCTCAAGGAATGGGGGTTACACCACGCCTTGCAGGACAGCAGCCTAAATATTTAATAAAACAATTACGTGATTTCAAAAATAAAACACGCAAAAATCCAATGATGGGTTCTATTGCAGCTGGTTTTTCTGATGATGAGATTAAAGCACTAGCAGAATATATGAGCAGTTTAAAATAAACAAAAATAGAACCAACTCTGAGAGCCACGGTATTTAATTAATGCCGTGGCTTTTTTATTAACGCTTGATCCTCTTTTGCCATGTCTGAACACGCAACAACTCAATCAAATCGCAGCCTTCTTTTGATTTTTCTTTTTTCAGGAACGCTTTTTCTTAGTGCTTCCTTGATGTTTGTATTGCAGCCCTTATTTGGTAAATTACTACTGCCATTATTGGGCGGCTCACCTGCGGTATGGAATACCTGTATGGTGTTTTATCAAATGCTGTTATTTGTGGGTTATTTATACGCACATTTATTATCCACCAGGTTTTCCCCGCTACGCCAGATACAAGTGCATGGCGCGTTAATATTAATCAGCTTAATCGCATTGCCCGTCGCGTTACCAGAAGTAATGTCTCCGCCAACAGACAGTAACCCAACGTTATGGTTAGTTGGCGTATTATTTGTTTCTATTGGCTTACCTTTTTTGTTGATTTCAACAACATCACCCTTAATTCAAAAGTGGTTCTCACATGTAGGGCATCATACCAGCGAGGATCCTTACTACTTATATGCAGCAAGCAACATTGGCAGTATGCTCGCATTACTCAGTTACCCCTTTCTCATTGAGCCGAATATAGGCTTAGCTGAACAGCAAAGTACTTGGAGTATCGGCTATGTTTTTTTATTAATGACGATTATCGCTTGTGGCGCTTATTTTTTTCGCAATTATCAAGAAACAGGTGATGATGACGCGGCGGAAGAAATCAAGCTAGCTGTCGAAGCACCGTCGTTATTAAAAAAAGCACACTGGCTAGCACTGGCATTTGTGCCCTCTAGTTTATTACTCGGACTCACTAATTTTGTTAGCACCGATATTGCAGCCGTTCCTTTATTGTGGATTATTCCCTTAACGCTGTATTTATTCTCTTTTGTCTTAGTGTTTTCACGCTGGGCGGAAAGCATTCAGCGTATTGCTTTATGGATTCAGCCCGTTGTTTTATTACCTTTTCTTGCCTTTTCTTTTATCAATCCCGCGTTATTACCTTATTGGTTTGATTTAATACTGCATTTAACCTCCTTCTTTTTAGCGGTGATGGTGTGTCATGGTGAATTAGCAAAACATCGTCCGCATACCCAGTATTTAACCTTGTTTTATTTGATTATGTCCTTTGCTGGCATGCTTGGTGGAATGTTTAATAGCTTTGTTGCACCATTTATCTTTAATGGAATTTATGAATACCCTTTAATGATTGTTGCCGCTTTATTATTACGTCCTAGCCCTAAAGGGGAAACTTGGGTGGATAAAGCAGAGCACGCAACCTTCCCACTTTTATTAATCGTTTTTGCAGTAATGGCTTATTTAGCCGCGGTTGATTTAGGTCAGTATATGGATCATATCGGTACTGCCTTAATTTTGTTTGTTGGTTTAAGTTACGCTTACCGCAAGCAAGCGGTGAGTTTAGCTTTATTAACCGGAGTGATTATTTTTAGTATCGTCGGCTTGCGGTATTACATGTCGAACACAGTTTATAAAGAGCGTACATTTTTTGGTGTTTTATCCGTGCGCGATAGCGTTTTAATGGATGAACAGGGTAAAGCGGAACGTTATAAAGAGATATTTCATGGCACAACCAAGCATGGTGCGCAAAGGTTAGGTTTACATAGTAAAGAGCCGCTGACGTATTACAGTCGCCCAGGGCCAATGGGACAGCTATTTAAAACGTATGACAAAGAAAGTGCTAACTGGAATGTTGGTGTTATTGGTTTAGGCGCTGGCGCGCTGGCTTGTTATGCTAAACCACAGCAGGATTGGTCATTTTATGAAATTGACCCAGTTGTGGTTGATGTTGCAAAAGATACTCAGTATTTCTCTTATTTAAGTCAGT
>DAOUSK010000057.1 GCA_030627265.1 Methylococcaceae bacterium | reverse complement strand
CAACGTGACCAATTGTGCCTACGTTTACATGGGGTTTAGTACGTTCAAATTTTTCTTTAGCCATTAGCCAATACCTTTATTAATTTTCAATTCTTATGAAGTTTTATCAATGACAGCACGTGTAACGCTCAGAGGTGCCTCATTATATTTTTCAAATTGCATACTGTAAGTAGCACGCCCTTGAGTTGCCGAACGAAGGTTAGTTGCATAACCAAACATTTCAGCCAACGGCACTTCGCAGTTAATTGTTTTACCTGTCGGCGTATCGTCCATCCCTAAGACTATACCTCTACGTCGATTTACATCTCCAACCACATCCCCCATATAATCTTCAGGGGTCATAATTTCTACTTTCATTACTGGCTCAAGCAATACCGGCTTAGCCAACTTAGATCCATCACGAAACGCCATGGATCCGGCAATTGAAAATGCCATTTCACTAGAGTCCGTCTCATGATACGAGCCATTTATTAATGTTACTTTAACATCCACCACAGGGTAGCCCGCCAAAACACCATTCTTCATTTGCTCTTCAATACCTTTTTCAATAGCAGGAATAAACTCCTTTGGAACAGCACTTTTATCTATTTCATTAATGAAGACAAAACCAGAACCAAGCTCTGTCGGCTCAATTCTAATTAACACATCACCATACTGCCCTTTCCCACCAAGTTCTCGAACAAATTTCCCCTCTTGTTCGATTGTTTGTTTAACTGTTTCTCTATATGAAACCTGAGGAGCTCCCACGTTCACATTAGCATCAAATTCTCTACGCATTCGATCAACAATAATTTCAAGGTGCAACTCACCCATGCCAGAAATTATTATCTGACCCGACTCTTTATCAGACGACTGATGAAATGAAGGATCTTCTTTCGATAGACGCTCCAAGGCAACTGCCATTCTATCTTGATCAGCCTTGGTTTTTGCTTCGACAGCTATCGAAATAACAGGCTCTGGAAACTCAATATTCTCCAGAATAATTAATGCCTTTTCGTCACAAAGTGTATCACCTGTGACAACATCTTTAAAGCCTATCGCCGCAACAATATCACCGGCCCGAACCTCTGAAACCTCTTCACGACTATTAGCATGCATCTGCAACAGCTTGCTAACACGTTCTCGTTTAGACTTAAGAGCATTATAAACAATGCTCCCTGAAGTCAAAACCCCAGAATAGACCCGAAAAAATGTCAAAACTCCAACAAACGGATCCGTTGCAATTTTAAAAGCCAACGCAGAAAAAGGCTCATCATCCGATGCATGCCTCTCTTCCCGCTCACCTTCTTTTGATTCACCAATAATTGATTTAACATCCTTTGGTGAAGGCAAGAAATCTATTACTCCATCCAATACACTCTGAACACCTTTATTCTTAAAGGCCGAACCACAATATACAGGTGAAATTTCATTTGCAATCGTTCTAAGGCGAATCCCTGCCTTAATTTCATTATTAGTTAACTCTTCGCCCTCAAGATACTTATCCAAAAGCTCTTCAGTCGCTTCAGCAGCAGCTTCTACTAACTTTTCACGCCACTCTTCAGCCATCTCTTGCAAATCAGCAGGAATATCTTGCTCAACAAAAGCCATACCCATATTTTTGTCTTCCCAAAATACGGCCTTCATCTTCACTAAATCTACCACCCCTTGAAACTCATCTTCAGCTCCAACAGGAATTTGCATAGCAACAGGAGAGGCCGCTAAGCGCTCTTCAACTTGCTCTATAACTCTAAAATAATCAGCACCCGTACGATCCATTTTATTGACAAAAATAATCCTAGGCACTGCATATTTATTTGCTTGACGCCAAACCGTTTCTGATTGCGGCTCTACTCCACCCACCGCACAAAAAACAGCACACGCCCCATCAAGCACTCTTAACGAACGCTCAACTTCTATAGTAAAATCAACATGACCAGGCGTATCAATTATATTAATACGATGCTGATCATTTTGGCCATCCATGCCCTTCCAAAAACAAGTGGTTGCTGCCGAGGTAATTGTTATCCCTCTTTCTTGCTCTTGCTCCATCCAGTCCATAACAGCCGAGCCATCATGAACCTCGCCTATCTTATGAGATACTCCCGTGTAATAAAGAATTCGCTCCGTTGTTGTAGTTTTACCTGCATCAATGTGAGCCATAATTCCAATGTTCCGATATCTTTCAATCGGTGTTACACGAGCCATCTTTAAATACTACCAGCGATAATGCGAGAAGGCTTTATTTGCATCAGCCATTCTATGCGTATCTTCACGCTTTTTAGCAGCAGAACCTCGTCCTTCAACCGCATCAAGCATTTCACCAGCTAATTTAAGCGGCATAGTTTTTTCATTACGCTTACGAGAAGCATCAATCATCCAACGCATTGCTAAAGCAACTCGTCTCGATGGTCTTACTTCTACTGGTACTTGATAAGTTGCACCACCAACACGTCTTGATTTAACTTCAACTTTTGGCTGAATACTTTCTAACGCCTTAGTAAATACTTCTAATGGCTCAGCATTACCTTTAGCTTCAATGGCTTCAAAAGCACCATAAACAATCTTTTCAGCTACAGATTTTTTACCGTCAACCATAACCATGTTCATAAATTTAGTTAGGGTAATACTTCCATACCTAGGATCTGCTAATACCGTACGTTTAACCGCCGCTCTTCTTCTTGACATTTAATTCACCAATTATTTCTTAGGTTTTTTCGTGCCGTATTTAGAACGACCACATTTACGACCATCAACACCGGACGTATCCAAACTACCACGCACAACATGGTAACGAACCCCAGGAAGATCCTTCACTCTACCACCGCGAATTAATACCACGGAATGTTCTTGTAAATTATGACCTTCACCACCGATGTAACTACTTACTTCAGCGCCATTGGTTAACCTTACACGAGCAACTTTACGTAATGCTGAGTTTGGTTTTTTTGGTGTTGTTGTATAAACACGTGTACATACACCACGTCTTTGAGGACAAGCCTCTAGAGCAGGTACTTTGCTTTTTTCTACTTGTCTTACACGCGGCTTACGAACCAGCTGGTTTACAGTAGCCATAATTTAATTCACTCCGTTTTGCATATTTCCGCGCTAAGCGCACCAGAAAAATACATTATATTAATTTTACGATAACTCTATTGAGCAGGACATTCTATTATCCCGCTCAAGTCAAGTCAAGTTTTTATTCTTCTGCATTCAAAGCTTGCTTTAAAGCTTCTTCAGCATTAACCACTTCCAAACTTACTTCTTCCTCAGCAGAAAGAATCGGCTCAGCTTCTAACGCTCGCCTTTTTCTTCTTGCTTCATGGTAGGAAAGCCCTGTACCTGCTGGAATCAATCGCCCAACAATTACATTTTCCTTTAAGCCATGCAGCCCATCTTTCAAGCCTCTAACTGCAGCATCCGTTAAGACACGAGTTGTTTCTTGAAATGACGCCGCCGAAAAGAATGATTCAGTTGCAAGTGAAGCTTTAGTGATTCCTAATAAAATAGGATCAAAACTAACAGGAACCTTCCCAGCCGCCTCTAACTTATCATTCAGCTCTTTAACTGCTGCTCGTTCAATTTGCTCACCTTTAGTGTAATCACTATCACCAGCAGCTGTTACCTCTACTTTTCTGAGCATTTGACGAACAATCGCTTCAATATGTTTATCATTGATCTTCACACCTTGCAAACGATAAACATCTTGAATCTCTTTTACTAAGTAAGTCGTTAACTCAGTGACACCTCGTAAACGTAAAATATCATGAGGCGTTAACTCTCCCTCAGCAATAGTTTCGCCTTTTTCAACAAATTCACCTTCAAATACGGTGATATGACGCCACTTTGGCACAAGAGTTTCATACTGCTCACCCTCTGTATCCGTAATAACGATACGTTGTTTTCCTTTAGTCTCCTTACCAAAAGAAACAGCACCTGTTGCTTCAGCTAAAATAGCAGGATCCTTAGTTTTTCTTGCTTCAAATAAATCCGCAACACGAGGTAAACCCCCGGTAATATCACGTGTTTTACTTGATTCCTGAGGTATTCTTGCTAATACATCACCAACCAAAATCTCACCACCATTTTTAACAGCAATGATCGCACCACCTGGTAATATATATTGAGCTGACATATCAGTATTTGGCAATTTCAATTCGTCGCCATTTTCATCAACTAATTTAACTAATGGACGTAAATCTTTACCTGCTCCCGCTCTTTGCTTAGGATCAATAACCGTAATAGAACTTACACCGGTCAAATCATCAGATTTTTCTTGTACAGTGATACCTGGTACAAAATCTTCTAATTGAACGAAACCCGACACCTCAGTAACAACTGGGTGAACATGCGGATCCCATGTAACAACAATATCTCCTGATTCTACTGGGCCGCCTTCCTTACAAGTTAGCTCAGAACCGTATGGAATTTTATATTTTTCTTTTTCACGACCATACTCATCCATTACCCCAACTTCACCTGAACGAGATACAGCAATTAAATTGCCACTTCTATTTTCAATGGTTTTAAGGTTGTGCAGTTTAATCGTTCCTTTTGATTTAACTTGCACATTACTAATTGCAACTTGTCTTGACGCAGCCCCACCAATATGGAAAGTACGCATAGTCAACTGAGTTCCAGGCTCACCAATTGATTGAGCAGCAATAACACCAACTGCCTCACCACTGTTAACCAAATGACCACGACCTAAATCACGCCCGTAACATTTAGCACAAACCCCATGTCGGTTATCACAAGCAATAATAGAACGAACTAAAACATCATCAATACTATTCTTCTCTAACAACGAAACATAATGCTCATCAAGCATCGTAGCATCAGGTACAATAACTTCGCCTGTAGATACATTAATGACATCACCAATAACAACCCGACCAAGCACTCGTTCTGCAAGCGGCTCTACAACATCACCACCTTCAATAATAGGTGTCATCAACATCCCATTAGTGGTACCGCAATCAACACCATTAATAACAAGATCTTGCGCAACATCAACTAAACGGCGCGTCAAATACCCAGCATTCGCAGTTTTTAATGCCGTATCTGCCAATCCTTTACGAGCACCATGAGTAGAAATAAAGTACTGTAATACATCCAACCCTTCGCGAAAGTTCGCCGTAATCGGTGTTTCAATAATTGAGCCATCAGGTTTAGCCATCAAACCACGCATTCCAGCTAACTGTCTAATCTGTGCAGCGGAACCCCTGGCTCCAGACTCTGCCATCATAAAGATTGAGTTAAATGATTTTTGCTTTTTCACCGAACCATCAGCAGCAATCACTTCATCTGTTCCTAGCGCATCCATCATCACCTTAGCGACTTTTTCATTCGCATGCGACCAGATATCAACTACTTTATTGTATCTTTCACCATCGGTTACTAACCCAGACTCAAACTGCTCTTGAATCTCTAATACTTCAGCTTCAGCATCATCTAAAATCCCCGCCTTTTCAACTGGAATTTCCATATCATTAATACCAAAAGAAATACCCGAACGAGTCGCATACTTAAACCCAAGATACATAATTTGATCAGCTAAAATAACCGTGTCTTTATTACCTAAATAACGATAACTATAATCCAATAAACGAGAAATATTTTTCTTCGTCATATCACAGTTAACAAGCTCAAATGGCATTCTTTCTGGGACCACTTCCCATAATAATGCACGCCCTACCGTTGTTTCTACGCGAACCCTTTTAGGCTCACTAAACTCTCCAGTATCTTCATTTCTAGTGCGCTCTTGAATTCTTACTTGAATTTTTGACTGTAGCTCTACACTTTTAGCATCTAAAGCAATATGCACTTCATTTATACTGCTAAAAATTGCACCATCACCTTTAGCGTCTAATTTTTCACGCGTAATATAGTACAAGCCCAATACAACATCTTGCGATGGGTTAATAATTGGCTCGCCATTTGCTGGAGACAAAATATTATTGGTCGCCATCATTAACGTTCTGGCTTCTAGCTGCGCTTCGATTGATAGCGGTAAATGGACGGCCATTTGGTCACCATCGAAATCCGCATTAAACGCACTACAAACTAAAGGATGCAAGTTAATTGCTTTCCCTTCAATTAAAATCGGCTCAAATGCTTGGATACCTAATCTATGTAACGTAGGCGCTCTATTTAATAAAATAGGGTGCTCACGACTCACTTCTTCAAGTATATCCCAAACTTCCACGCCTTCATTCTCAACCATTTTCTTTGCAGCTTTAATGGTTGTCGCTAGGCCACGCAACTGTAATTTACTAAAAATAAATGGCTTAAATAATTCTAATGCCATTTTCTTTGGCAAACCACACTGATGCAGTTTAAGGGTTGGTCCTACAACAATCACAGAACGCCCAGAATAATCGACTCGCTTACCTAATAAATTCTGTCTAAAACGCCCTTGTTTACCTTTAATCATGTCAGCAATAGATTTTAGAGGGCGACGGTTGGTACCCGTAATCGCACGACCTCGACGACCATTATCTAATAAACCATCAACTGACTCTTGCAACATTCTTTTTTCATTACGAATGATAATGTCAGGCGCACTTAACTCTAAAAGGCGATGTAAACGATTATTTCTGTTAATAACCCGTCTATATAAATCATTTAAATCTGACGTTGCAAAACGCCCACCATCTAGTGGAACTAATGGTCTTAGCTCTGGTGGTAAAACAGGCAATACATTCATTACCATCCACTCAGGGCGATTTTTAGATCCTAAGAGAGACTCTAAAACTTTTAGGCGCTTAGAGAATTTCTTAATTTTTGTTTCTGAATTAGTGCTATTGATCTCTTCTCTTAAGCGGTCAACCTCACCTTTAATATCGATATCTTTTAAAAGCGTCTGAATCGCTTCAGCACCCATTTTAGCGACAAATTCATCACCATATTCTTCGAATGCATCAAGGTATTCGTCATCTGTTAATAATTTTTTTCTCTCTAAAGGAGTTAACCCTTCATCAAGAACTACAAATGATTCAAAATATAATACGCGCTCAATCTCACGTAATGTCATATCTAACAATAAAGCAATACGTGAAGGTAAAGACTTTAGAAACCAAATATGTGCAACGGGCGTAGCTAGCTCAATATGCCCCATACGGTCACGTCGAACTTTAGATAATGTAACCTCTACACCACACTTTTCACAAATCACACCACGATGCTTTAAACGCTTATATTTTCCACATAAACATTCATAATCGCTAACCGGCCCAAAAATCTTTGCGCAAAATAAACCATCACGCTCAGGCTTAAAAGTACGATAGTTAATAGTCTCTGGCTTTTTAACTTCACCATAAGACCATGATCTAATTTGGTTTGGTGACGCAAGGCCAATGCTAATTTCATCAAAATCAGCTGCTTTATTTTGGCGCTTTAAGAAATTTAATAAATCTTTCAAGAGCTTATCCCCTTATTTGTTACCTGGCTTAAACCAGAACTCAATGACTAAAAATATTTATATTGCTGTGTTTATTGCACTTCAATATTAATAGCTAATGAGCGAATTTCTTTCAGTAATACGTTAAATGACTCTGGCATTCCAGCTTCAATTTTATGATTACCATCGACAATATTTTTATACATACGTGTACGACCTGTTACATCATCAGATTTAACAGTTAACATTTCTTGTAATGTATAAGCAGCTCCATAAGCCTGCAATGCCCACACTTCCATCTCTCCAAAACGCTGCCCACCAAATTGCGCTTTACCACCGAGTGGCTGTTGAGTGACAAGGCTATACGGCCCTGTTGAACGTGCGTGCATTTTGTCATCAACCAAGTGATTCAGTTTTAACATGTGCATGTAACCAACAGTAACATGACGCTCAAACGCATCACCTGTTAAGCCATCATATAATTGAGTTTGACCTGATTCTGGTAAATCAGCCAATTTCAGCATATACCGAATTTCCTCTTCTGAAGCACCATCAAAGACAGGCGACGCCATAGGAACCCCAGCAACAAGGTTTTTACACATTTCAATGATTTCAGTATCGGTAAAAGAATCTAAATCTTCCTTAACACCACTCTTATTATAGATTTTATCTAAAAACCCACGCAACTCCTGAACCGCTGCTTTTGCTTGCAGCATCTTGCCAATTTTTGCGCCTAAGCCTTTTGCTGCCCAGCCTAAGTGAGTTTCAAGCACCTGTCCCACGTTCATACGTGACGGCACCCCTAGTGGATTTAAAACGATATCAATAGGTGTTCCATCTGCAAGGTACGGCATATCTTCAATTGGGTTAATTCTTGAAATAACCCCTTTGTTTCCATGTCGTCCCGCCATTTTATCACCTGGCTGAATACGTTTTTTAACCGCTAAATAAACTTTAACCATCTTCAGCACGCCTGGCGCTAAATCATCGCCCATGGTGATTTTTTTGCGTTTTACTTCAAATTTTTCATCAAACTCTTTGCGCAATTTAGTGATTTTAGCGCCCAAGCCTTCTAGCTGAACATTAAGCTCTTCATCGTCTATTTTAATATTAGACCATTCAGAACGCTTGATTCCATCCAAATATTCTTGGGTGATAACAGTAGAAGATTTAAGATTATTTGGCCCTGAAAGTGCTTTTTTACCAACAATCAATGTTGCAGTACGGCGATAAATATCTTTTTCAACAATCGCTAACTGATCATTAATGTCTTTTTTATAGCTATTGATTGCTGCCGTTTCATTCGCTATCGCTCTCTGATCTTTTTCAACACCATCGCGAGTAAAAACTTGCACATCAATAACAGTCGCACGAATACTTCCTGGCACACGTAAAGATGTATCTTTTACATCCGCCGCTTTTTCACCAAAAATAGCTCTTAGTAATTTTTCCTCAGGTGTTAATTGGGACTCACCTTTAGGCGTTACCTTGCCAACTAAGATATCCCCACCTTTTACTTCAGCTCCTACATAAACGATTCCAGACTCATCTAATTTAGACAACGCCTCTTCACTTACATTAGGGATATCAGCCGTGATTTCTTCAGGACTATGTTTAGTATCCCGAGCAATACAGGTTTTTTCTTCAATATGTATTGAGGTAAAACGATCTTCCTTAACAACTCGCTCAGAAACTAAAATAGAATCCTCAAAGTTGTATCCATTCCATGGCATAAAGGCAATTAGCATATTTTGACCTAATGCTAGCTCTCCCATATCTGTCGAAGGACCATCCGCCATAATATCACCAGCGGCAATCATATCGCCTGGTTTTACTAAAGGTTTTTGATTAATACAAGTGTTTTGATTTGAACGCACATATTTAATTAAGTTATAAATATCAACGCCTGCTTCGCCCGCTTCTGTTTCAGCGTCATTAACACGAACCACAATACGATTGGCATCCACAGTAGCAATTTCACCACCGCGTTTAGCAACAACAGTTACACCTGAATCTTTAGCAACAGTACGCTCCATTCCAGTACCCACGATTGGCTTTTCAGCCTTCAACACAGGAACGGCTTGACGCTGCATGTTAGAACCCATCAAGGCTCTATTCGCATCATCATGCTCTAAAAATGGAACAATTGAAGCCGCTACAGAGACAATCTGCTTTGCAGATACATCCATATATTCAACTGTTTCTGATTGTGCCAATGTAAATTCATCTTTATGACGACAAGATACCAAGCCTTTTAGTAGATTACCGTCAGCATCAACTGGAGCACTTGCTTGCGCAATAACAAAATCTCCTTCACTGATCGCTGATAAATAATCAATTTTATCTGTTACTACACCTTTATTAACACGACGATAAGGTGTTTCTAAAAATCCATATTCATTAGTTCTTGCATATACAGCTAATGAGTTAATCAGTCCAATATTCGGCCCCTCTGGCGTTTCAATTGGACAAACTCTGCCGTAGTGAGTTGTATGTACATCTCGAACTTCAAAGCCAGCTCTTTCTCTTGCTAAACCACCCGGCCCCAATGCTGAAACACGACGCTTATGCGTAACTTGAGATAACGGATTGTTTTGATCCATAAATTGAGATAATTGACTTGAGCCAAAAAACTCTTTTACTGCTGCAGAAACTGGTTTTGCATTAATAATTTCTTGCGGCATTAGACCTTCAGAATCAGCCAAAGTTAGACGCTCTCTTACAGCACGCTCAACTCTTACTAGCCCAACTCTAAATTGGTTTTCAATCATCTCACCAACCGCTCTTACACGACGGTTACCTAAGTGATCAATATCATCAACATTACCATTACCATTTTTAATGCTAATTAATTCTTTTACTACATTAATGATATCTTCTTTACTTAATGTACCTTCACCGGTTGAGTCTTTAAGACCTAATCGGCGATTAAATTTCATTCTACCTACAGCAGAAAGATCATATCTTTCAGTAGTAAAAAATAAATTATTAAATAAATTTTCAGCAGATTCTTTTGTTGGTGGCTCGCCAGGTCGCATCATTCTATATAGCTCAATCAATGCTTCCAATCGATTGCTCGTGCTATCTAAACGCATTGCTTCAGAAATATAAGGGCCACGATCTAAATCATTAACATATAAGGTATTTATTTCAGTAATACCTTCTGCTAGTAATTTATCTAACAACTCTTCTGTTATTTCATCATTAACATTAGCAATTAATTCACCCGTTGATTCATCAACGATATTATTTGCCAATATAGAACCATATAAATATTCTCTAGGGACTTCTATTTGCTTAATTCCTGCCTTACTCATTTGTCTAATGTGTTTAGCAGTAATACGTCGACCATCTTCAACCAGCACTTTTCCATCGTGCTTTATATCAAAAGTTGCCAACGCTCCCTTAAGTCTTTCAGGGACTAAATCTAGTAACAAATTTTCATTACTGATAAAGTATTTATTCGTATCGAAGAAAATACTCAACATTTCTTCATTGTCATAACCTAAGGCACGTAAAAGAATTGTTGCCGGTATTTTACGACGTCTATCAATTCTAACGAACACACAGTCTTTATGGTCAAATTCAAAGTCTAACCATGATCCACGATATGGAATAACACGCGCATTGAATAATAATTTTCCTGATGAGTGTGTCTTACCTTTATCATGATCAAAAAATACACCAGGGCTACGATGTAGCTGTGAAACAATAACTCGTTCCGTACCGTTAATAACAAAAGTTCCATTTTCTGTCATTAATGGAAGTTCACCCATGTAAACTTCTTGCTCTCTAATATCTTTTACAACCTTAGTACTACCAGGCGCATCTTTATCATAAATAACCAATCGCGCAATAACACGTAATGCAGCCGCATAGGTAGCACCTTGTTGCTGGCATTCACGCACATCAAAAACAGGATCGCTTAGACGATATTTAACATATTCTAAAACGGCATATCCTGAATGACTAACAATTGGGAATACACTGGAAAATGCAGCGTGCAATCCAACGTCTTTTCTTTTTGCAGGGCGGATACCTGTTTGCAAAAAATTATCATACGATTTAATTTGTGTTGCAAGTAAATAAGGTACTTCGAGTACTTCATTTGCTTTTCCAAAATTATTTCTGAGGCGTTTTTTTTCAGTAAAAGAGTAAGCCATATACTTCCTTATCCTTCTCAAAGAGTCGGTTTTAAAATCAGGTACTACAAACAGTAAAAGGCCGATGACTACCGAGTAGTCACCAGCCCCTATTACAAGTACTGCTTAAGATTTTTTTATCAAAATTATTTAATTTCGACAGAAGCTCCCGCTTCTTCTAATGCTGCTTTAGCTTCTTCTGCTTCTGCTTTACTTACGCCTTCTTTCAACGTAACTGGGCATCCTTCAACAGCGCCTTTAGCTTCTTTCAAGCCTAAGCCAGTTAATGCACGAACTGCTTTAATAGCAGAAACTTTATTGGCACCGAATGATTCCATAACAACATCAAATTCAGTCTGTTCAGCTTCTGCACCGGCTGCATCGCCTGCTGCTGGAGCTGCTGCTACTGCTGCTGCAGATACGCCAAATTTTTCTTCCATTGCTGAAATTAAATCAACAATTTCCATAACAGTCATGTTAGATACTGCTTCTAAGATATCTTCTTGTGAGATAGCCATTTAGTTATTCCTCTAATATATTGGTTGTAAACTGGTTAAAAGCTTATTCAGCTGTTGCGCTTTCTGCTTCCACTACCGCTTCTTCTGCACTTTCTGTAGCAACTTCCTCACCTTCTCCACGAGACTCTTTAAGAGCAAGTAAAGTGCGAGCTAGTTTTTCTACAGGAGCTAGCATTAGAGCCATAATGAGGCTAATACCTTGATCACGAGTTGGTAAGCTTGCTAGACGCGCTAATTCAGCACCGTCATACGCTTGTCCATCTATTGATACAATTTTAGCAATTAGCTTATCATTGGTTTTTGCAAAGTCGTTGATTAAACGACCAGCAGAACCTGGATCTTCCATAGAAAAAGCAAGAATTAATGGACCAGCCATTTTATCTTGCATACATTCAAATGCTGTTCCAGCTACTGCACGCTTAGCCAATGAATTCTTAACAACTCGCAAATAAACACCGGTTTGTTTTGCAACGACACGCATTTCTGTTAATTCAGAAACGGTTAGTCCACGGTATTCAGCTGCAACTGCAGAATGCGCTTTAGCGGCATATTGGGCTACTTCTTCTACGACAGCTTTTTTGCCATCTAATGCTAAGGCCACAATTTTCTCCGTTAGTCTGACTAATGTCAGATTGATACACACACCTCTATCGAGATGCACTCTCGGGGCCTTTCACCAGTTACCTAGTTACAGCTCCCATCTACGCAGGCTATAAGTTTAAGCTTTCGCACCTGCGGTCTTTGATGGCTACCAACCGAGCTGGCAACCAAAATTCTTAATATTTTACGATTTTAAAGCAATCGTAGATTGATCCAATGTAATACCAGGTCCCATTGTTGTGCTTAAAGTGATTTTCTTCAAGTAAACACCTTTTGCTGCAGTTGGTTTTGCTTTTACAACATCAGAGATAACCGCTTCTAGGTTTTCTAAAATATCTTCAGCAGAAAAACCAATTTTCCCAATTGCACAATGAACAATCCCTGCTTTATCTGTACGGTAACGTGCTTGTCCAGATTTCGCATTTTTAACAGCGCCAGCAACATCAGGCGTTACTGTGCCAACTTTAGGATTTGGCATTAAGCCTCTTGGTCCTAAAATTTGACCTAACTGACCGACAACACGCATAGCATCAGGTGAAGCAATAACAACGTCAAAATCCATTTGACCTTTTTTAACTTGCTCAGCTAAATCTTCCATACCAACAATGTCAGCACCAGCTTCTTTAGCTGCTTCAGCATTAGGGCCTTGTGTAAACACTGCCACTCGAACTGTTTTACCTGATCCCTTAGGAAGTACTGTTGCACCCCTAACGTTTTGCTCAGATTTTCTTGCATCAATACCTAAATTGACACTTAAATCTACTGACTCAGAAAACTTAGACGTTGCTAATTCTTTTAATACTGCTACAGCGTCAGTAAACGCATAACTACGCTCTGAATCAAACTTTTCTTGAGTAATTTTTGCTCTTTTAGATAACTTAGCCATACTATCCTTCCACGTCCAGACCCATACTACGAGCACTACCCGCAATGATTTTTACAGCAGCATCCATATCTGTTGCGTTTAAATCTTCCATTTTAGTTGTTGCAATTTCTTCTAATTGCGCACGCGTCACTGTTCCTACTTTTACAGTATTTGGATTGCTACTTCCTTTTCCAATGCCTACCGCTTTCTTAAGTAAGATTGAAGCTGGAGGAGTTTTAGTAACAAAAGTAAAACTTCTATCACTAAAAACTGAAATAACTACTGGAATTGGCAAACCTTTTTCAACATCTGAAGTTTTTGCATTAAATGCTTTACAAAACTCCATAATATTAACACCGTGTTGACCCAAAGCAGGACCTACCGGTGGACTTGGATTTGCTTCACCTGCTTTTACTTGCAGTTTAATATATGCCGTGACTTCTTTAGCCATTCTATTTCTCCGTTTGGGTCAAACACCTTTCGGCTCCCCATAGATAAAAAATCCCCATCTATAGATGAGGACCGTTTGTTTTACTTTAAATCTTATTTAGATTTTTTCGACTTCGCCAAACCCTAGCTCAACCGAAGTAGCCCTACCAAAAATCAATACAGAGATACGTAATTTACTTTTTTCATAGTTAACTTCTTCAACTTCACCATTAAAATCTTTAAATGGTCCATCATTAACTCTGACAACTTCACCTACCTCAAATAATACCTTAGGTCGTGGCTTGTTGATACCTTCTTCAACTCTGTTTAAAATTCTTTCTGCTTCTATTGCTGTGATAGGCGCCGGTCTTTCTGTTGTACCGCCAATAAAACCTAAGACTCTTGGCTCGTCACGTACTAAATGCCAAGTTTCATCTGTCAATTCCATCTGCACCAAAACATAACCAGGGAAAAACTTACGTTCACTTTTTCTTTGCTGGCCCATTCTCATTTCTACAACTTCTTCTGTAGGAACTAGAATTTCACCAAAAAACTCATCTAAGCCTAATCTTTTGATTTTCTCTTCAAGTGACTGCTTTACTTTATTTTCATAATTTGAATACGCATGAATAACATACCAACGAATCGCCATCATTTACCTCTTTACGCTGTTAGTGTTGTTATTGCCCAGAATAGGAACATATCTAATAGCCACAATATCAAGCCAACTAAGATAACCATTCCAAAAACCATAAGTGTCATGCGGGTTGTTTCTTGACGAGAAGGCCAGATAACCTTTCTAACTTCGAGTCTTGCTTCAAGAGCAAAACTCCAAGAGTTTTTCCCTATTGCTGTTGTCAGCATTATTGCAAGCGAAACTAAAACAACACTTACTATTCCAAGGACTCTATATAATTGAGATACCTCTGAAAACTGATAAAAAACAACCACACCTGCACTTACAAGCACAAGGGACAAAACATATTTAAGCACATCTAACGATGAAGTTGATGCTACTTCCTTTGCCTGAATATTCATTTTTGGATTTCTTTGAAAACGTCTAGAATTATTTATGGATTAATGCGAGTTGGCAGGCCAGGAGGGACTCGAACCCACAACCTGCGGTTTTGGAGACCGCTGCTCTACCAATTGAGCCACTGACCTACACGCATTAACTTTT
>DAOUSK010000015.1 GCA_030627265.1 Methylococcaceae bacterium | reverse complement strand
TTGCAGATATGCTAACTCGCATAAGAAATGGTCAATCTGCAGGAAAAATAAACGTAAATATGCCATCTTCAAAACTTAAGGTAGCAATAGCTCAAGTTTTGAAAAAAGAAGGTTATATTACAGACTTTTCAACTGAGGCAAATGGTGCGCATGTATCAATGTCAATTGAGTTGAAATATTACAATGGTAGTCCGGTTATTGATAAGGTTAAACGTATTAGTAAGCCTGGATTACGTATTTATAAATCAAAAGATGAGCTACCTAAAGTATTAGGCGGTTTGGGTGTAGCAATTGTTTCTACATCCAAAGGTGTTATGACAGATCGTGCAGCTCGTGCGATTGGTCATGGTGGTGAAGTTATTTGTACTGTTTCTTAAGATAGGGGGAATTTATGTCTAGAATTGCAAAGAACCCTATCACGTTACCAGCAGGTGTAGAGCTTAAAATAGCTGGATCTGTTGTTTCGGTGAAGGGTCCAAAAGGACTACTGAATTTGAATTTGAACTCTGCTGTAACGGTAGATCTTACGGATTCAGTTTTCACTGTTAAATGGGATCAGAATAATAAAAAAGCAACTGCATTAGCAGGAACTACTCGTGCAAATGTGGCGAATATGGTTCAAGGTGTTACGCAAGGTTTTGAAAAGAAGCTTACTTTAGTTGGTGTTGGTTATAGAGCACAAGTTAAAGGGAAAGTACTTAGTTTGAATCTTGGTTTCTCTCATCCTGTTGATTATGCAATGCCTGAGGGTATTACAATTGAAGCAACTAGTCAGACTGAGATAGTTGTGAAAGGTATTGATAAACAACAAGTTGGTGCGGTATCTGCTGATATTAGAGCATACAGACCACCTGAGCCTTATAAAGGTAAAGGTGTGAAATATGCTGATGAGCATATCGTTAGAAAAGACGCTAAGAAAAAATAGGCTAACAAAATGAATAAAAAAGCATCTCGATTGAGAAGAGCTTTAAAGCTTAGATCAAACATAAAAAAACTTGGCAATAATCGCTTATCTGTTCATAGAACTGCGAAGCATATATATGCTCAAGTTATTTCAGAAAATGGAACTGTAACAGTTGCTAGTGCATCAACAAATCAAGCTGACGTTAAATCGGCTGTAAAGAGTACTGGGAATGTCGAATCGGCAGTAATTATTGGTAAAATGATAGCAGATAAAGCAATGGCTGCTGGAATTACTGAGGTTACTTTTGACCGTTCTGGTTTTAAATATCATGGTCGTGTTAAAGCATTAGCTGATGCGGCACGTGAAGCTGGCTTGAAGTTCTAGGGGAAATATATGGCAAATGCACCTCAACAGGCGAATGCAGACGGATTACAAGAAAAATTAGTATCTGTTCGTAGGGTCGCAAAAGTTGTAAAAGGCGGTAGAGTTTTTGGTTTTACTGCACTTACTGTCGTTGGAGATGGTGAAGGAAATGTTGGATATGGCGTAAGTAAGGCTAAAGAAGTGCCAATCGCTATTCAAAAATCATTAGAACAAGCTAGAAAAAATATGCATAAAGTTGCGCTTAAGAGCGGAACATTGCAATATTCAATTATGTCAGAACTTGGTGCGGCTAAAGTATTTATGCAGCCTGCTACAGATGGTACTGGTATTATCGCTGGTGGTCCAATGCGTGCTGTATTTGAAGCGGTTGGTGTTCATAATGTATTGGCGAAATGTATCGGAACAAATAATCCAATTAATGTCGTTAGAGCAACTATTGATGGTCTAGCGAATATGAATAATGCTGAGCAGATTGCTGCTAAGCGTGGATTATCGGTTGATGAGATTACAGGATAATTGAGATGGCTGATAAAAAAATTCGTGTAAAAATGGTCAAAAGTAGTATTGGTCGATTAAAAAAGCATAAAGATTGCTTGCATGGCTTAGGCCTAAGAAAGATCAATCATACTGTTGAAGTAATTGATACGGCAGAAAATAGAGGGATGATTAATAAAATCTCTTATATGCTGGAAGTAGAGGAAATATAATGTATTTAAATACTATTAAGCCTGCTGCAGGATCAAGAAAGAATGCTAAAAGAGTAGGTAGAGGTATTGGCTCTACTCTTGGTAAAACTTGCGGCCGTGGCCATAAAGGTCAGAAATCACGTAGTGGTGGTTTTCATAAGGTTGGTTTTGAAGGTGGTCAGATGCCATTGCAAAAACGTTTACCAAAAGTTGGTTTTACTTCAAGAAAATCTAAATATACTTCACAAGTAAGATTAAGTGAAATTGCTGGATTGGGCTTGGATGTCGTTACTCTTGACGATTTAATAAAAGCTAATATCGTGCCTGCTTTTACTAAGGTTGCTAAAGTTATTCAATCTGGTGAAATCGCAACTGCAGTTACTTTAAAAGGTTTGAAGGCAACTGTTGGTGCAAAAGCAAGCATTGAGTCTGCTGGTGGAAAATTAGAGGAATAAACTGTGAGTAGATCAAGCGCGCAAATGAGCGATCAAGTAGGTAAATTTTCAGAATTACGATCTAGATTATTATTTGTTCTGGGTGCTTTTTTTGTTTACAGAGCTGGTGCTCATATACCAGTTCCAGGAATAGATCCTGAAGCCTTAGCTTTAATGTTTAAGCAGCAAGAAGGATCTATTCTTGATATGTTTAATATGTTTTCAGGTGGGGCTTTAAAGAGATTAAGTTTGTTTGCTTTAGGTATCATGCCTTATATTTCAGCTTCAATTATTATGCAGTTAATGACAATAGTCATTCCTGCGTTGGAGCAAGTGAAAAAAGAAGGTGAAGCAGGTAGACGTAAAATATCTCAGTATACACGCTATGGAACTGTTGTTTTGGCAACGTTCCAGGCTGTTGGGGTTTCAGTTGCATTGCAAAATCAAACTGCTGGTGGTTTATCAGTTGTTATTAATCCAGGTCTTCAATTTATTGTGATTACGGCCATTACTTTGGTGACGGGCACAATCTTTTTGATGTGGTTAGGAGAGCAGATTACTGAGAGAGGTCTTGGTAATGGAATTTCTCTGATTATTTTTGCAGGTATTGTTGCTGGATTGCCTTCTGCTATTGGCGGGACATTAGAGTTAGCTAGAACCGGTGAGTTAAATGGAGTTTTTATTATTCTATTGTTCTTACTGAGTATAGCGGTAACTGCTTTAGTTGTTTTTGTTGAAAGAGGGCAGCGTAGGATTGTTATTAATTACCCTAAGCGCCAGCAAGGCAAAAGAATGTATGCGGGGCAAAGTAGTTTTTTACCTTTGAAGTTAAATATGGCTGGCGTTATTCCTCCTATTTTTGCTTCTAGTATTATTCTATTTCCTGCTACAATAGCCGGCTGGTTTGGTAAAGCAGAAGGTTTTGCATGGCTTCAAGATATTGCAACTGCAATTTCTCCAGGTGAGCCGTTGTATGTGATGCTATATACCATTGCAATTGTATTTTTCTGTTTTTTCTATACTGCGTTAGTTTTTAATTCAAAAGAAACAGCGGATAACTTGAAAAAGTCAGGTGCTTTTTTACCAGGCATACGTCCTGGAGAACAGACTTCAGCTTATATTGATAAAGTGATGACTCGATTAACTTTGATCGGTGCTTTTTATATTACTGCTGTTTGTCTATTGCCAGAGTTTTTGATTGTTTATTGGAATGTGCCATTTTATTTTGGTGGTACGTCATTGTTGATTATTGTTGTTGTGGTTATGGACTTTGTTTCTCAAGTTCAAACTCATTTAATGTCTAATCAATATAATGGTCTAATGGACAAAGCAAATTTAAGAAAATAAATTATTTAAAAAGGGGTGAGCTGTGAAAGTACGAGCTTCTGTAAAGAAAATATGTCGGAATTGTAAAGTAGTTAAACGATCTGGTGTATTAAGAGTTATATGTAAAGATGGGCGTCATAAACAACGCCAGGGTTAAGTTTTTTGTTGCTTTAAAGGTTAGGGGTGCTATAATTGCCCTCTTAACTTTTGAGTACTGTATTTAGGAGTATCTAGATGGCAAGAATTGCCGGAATTAATGTACCTGATCATAAACACGCAGAGATTGCTCTGACATCTGTTTATGGGATTGGTAAACCAACTGCAATTAATATCTGTAAAGAAGTTGGTATCGAACGGACAATTAAGATTAAAGAATTAAGCGAAGAGCAGTTGACTGCAATTCGTGATGTGATTTCTAAAATTGTTGTTGAGGGTGATTTACGACGTGAAGTGTCTATGAACATTAAACGTTTGATGGATCTTGGTTGCTATCGTGGTATTCGTCATAGACGTGGACTACCATTGCGTGGTCAAAGAACGAGAACAAATGCTCGTACTAGAAAAGGCCCACGTAAGCCTATTAGAAAATAGATTAAGGTTAAAAAATGGCTAGTTCAAATCGCACAAAAAAGAAAATAAAAAAAGAAGTTGCTGATGGTATTGCACATATCCACGCGACTTTTAATAATACAATTGTCACTATAACCGATCGCAAAGGAAATGCTTTGTCTTGGGCAACTTCAGGTGGCTCTGGTTTCAGAGGGTCTAGAAAAAGTACTCCTTTCGCTGCACAGGTTGCTGCAGAGAAAGCAGGAAAAGTCGCTCAAGAATTTGGAATGAAAAACTTAGATGTCATGATAAAAGGACCTGGTCCTGGTCGTGAATCAGCAGTTAGATCATTTAACAACTTAGGGTTTAAAATTGGTAACATCGTTGATGTAACGCCTATCCCTCATAATGGTTGTCGTCCACCGAAAAAACGTAGGGTATAGGAGTATAAAATGGCTAGATATTTAGGCCCAACTTGTAAATTAAGCCGTCGTGAAGGTACTGACCTTTTTTTAAAAGGTAGAGGGAAATCTTTAGAAGGCAAATGTAATTTAGAGCAGCGTCCAGGTCAACATGGAACTAAACGTGCACGTAACTCTAACTATGCAAATCAATTAAGAGCTAAGCAGCGTATTAAGCGTATTTACGGTGTTTTAGAGAAGCAATTCAGAAACTACTATAAAGCAGCGGATCTTCAAAAAGGCGCTACAGGTTTAAATTTATTAAACTTATTAGAATCCCGTTTGGATAATGTTGTTTATAGAATGGGATTTGCATCTACTCGATCTGAAGCAAGACAGCTGGTTAGTCATAAAGCTATCTTAGTTAATGATTCAATTTTAAATATTCCTTCAGCTAAAGTTTCTGTTGGGGATAAAATTTCAATTAGAGAAAAATCGAAAAAACAAGTTCGAATTGTTGATTCTTTAACAGTTACTGAGCAATATGGATTTCCTAATTGGGTTGAAGTAAGCTCTAAAGATTTAGCTGGATCTTTTAATTCATTACCTGATCGTGAAGACCTAGGTTCTGACATTAATGAACAGTTAGTTGTTGAGCTATATTCTAAATAATAGATTTTGAGGTTTTAAATGCATAGTGCTGTAACTGGTTTATTAAAACCTCAGCTTGTTGAGGTTGTTAGTAAGTCAACTAACCATTCAAGAATTGTAATTGAGCCTTTGGAAAGAGGTTATGGACATTCTCTTGGTAATGCCTTAAGAAGAGTTCTTTTATCTTCTATTCCTGGATGTGCTGTTGTAAGTGTTGAGATTGAAAAAGCTGAACATGAATACTCAGTTATCGATGGCGTACAAGAAGATGTAATTGATATATTGCTTAATTTGAAAGAATTAGCAGTTGTTTTACATTCTGGAAATGAAATAACTTTGACATTAAACAAAAGTGGTGCGGGTGAAGTTACTGCAGCTGATATTCAGTTACCACATGATGTTGAAATAATTAATCCTGATTTAGTTATTGCGAATTTAACTGAAGAAGGTGAATTAAACATGAAAATTAACATTCAGAGGGGTCGTGGCTACGAACCTTCTAATGTTAGAACTGAAGGGTTAGGTTTTGGTGTTGTAGGGGCGTTGCAAGTAGATGCATCGTACACTCCTATTACTAAAGTTGCCTATAGTGTTGAATCTACACGTGTTGAACAGCGAACTAATTTAGATAAATTAATTATTGAGCTTGAAACTAATGGCGCTGTTGACCCTGAAGCTACAATTAAACTTGCCGCTACTATTTTGCACGATCAACTATCAGTTTTTGTTGATTTTGAAAAAGTAAATGAGCAAGTTGCTGAAGAAGTTATTGAACCAGCAGAGCAGATTGATCCTAATCTTTTACGCCCTGTTGATGATTTAGAGCTTACTGTTAGATCTGCTAATTGCTTAAAAGCTGAAAATATATATTATATTGGTGATCTTATTCAACGTACTGAGTTTGAATTATTAAAAACACCTAACTTGGGAAGAAAATCGCTGACTGAGATTAAAGATGTATTGGCTGTTAAAGGGCTTTCTTTAGGGATGCGCCTTGAAAATTGGCCGCCAGAAAATTTAGTTGAGCAATCTCAAGCGATTTTATAATTTTTTACAAGGTTTATTAGAATGAGACATCGTAAGTCTGGAAGACAATTAAATAGAAATAGTAGTCATAGAAAAGCTATGTTTAGCAATATGGTTACTTCTCTATTACAAGAAGAATTAATTAAAACAACATTACCAAAAGCAAAAGAGTTACGCTCATTTGCTGAACCTTTGATTACTTTATCAAAAACTGACTCGGTTGCTAATCGTCGTCAAGCTTTTGCTAAATTGAGAGATCGTGACGTTGTTACAAAATTATTTAATGAGCTTGGTCCTCGTTACCAAGGCCGCCCAGGTGGGTATTTACGTATTATGAAATGTGGCTTTAGAACTGGTGATGCAGCGCCTATGGCTTATGTTGAGTTAGTAGATAGACCTGAGTTAGAAGACGCGGAAGATTAATCCTGCTCTTCTTCTTTGATGAGAAACCAGCTTCGGCTGGTTTTTTTTTGCCTATAATTTTTTGTATTCGTTAATATTTTAAAATTTTTGGCTCTTAATGCTTATTTTAAGTTTGTCGTTGCGGTTATAGCAATCCCCATAAATTTACACTTAAACTCGACTACATAAGTATCCTAATATTTTAGTTAAGGGTTCGCGTAGGATGAGTAGAGTATCTTTTTGCGAAAGCCATCCTAAGCTTGTCGGGATTAAAAAGCATTGCGATGAGGTTTTGATTTCGGGTAATTTACCTAAATACTCTGTCCTCGTGCAAGGGAGGATGTTTATTAAAGGTGTTATCACAGCGGCTTATAGCAGCAGGTATTTATGGGGATTGGTACTATTTTTGCTGCATTAAGTGTTAATTTGGAAGAAATTTTTTTTATTAAATTTTGCTATGGGGTGTTTAGTGAGTATATTGCCAGTTCTTGAGTTTCCAGATCCGCAATTACGGAAGGTTGCAAAAAAGGTTGTACATGTCGATAATAAAATTAAAACCACTGTCGATGACATGTTTGAGACTATGTATGAAGCACATGGAGTCGGCCTGGCTGCCATCCAAGTTAATATTCAATTGCAAATTATTGTTATTGATGTCAGTGAAGAAAAGAACGAGCGACTTTGCTTTATAAATCCAGAAATTATTTCAGAATTTGGTCAGGAAGAATCTGATGAAGGCTGCTTGTCGGTTCCTGGTATTTTTGAGCCTATAGAGCGTGCAGAAAAAATTACAGTTAAATCCCTTAATAGAGACGGCGATGAATTTGTGATTGAGGCTGATGGGCTATTGGCTGTTTGTATTCAACATGAAATTGATCACTTGAAAGGTAAACTATTTGTAGATTACCTTTCTCCACTTAAGCGGCAGCGTATTAAGAAAAAAATGCTGAAATTGCATAAGCGAGACCAATAATGAGAGTTATTTTTGCGGGTACCCCTGAGTTTGCAGTTCCAGCATTGCAAGCTTTATTGGACTCAGAACATGAGGTTGTTGCTGTTTATACTCAGCCGGACCGACCTTCAGGGCGAGGGCGAAAATTACAATTTGGGCCTGTTAAGCAATTAGCACTTAGTGTTGATATTCCCGTACTTCAACCTGTTAATTTAAAAGCTAGCTCTGACGTGTTGCAAATGAAGTCTTTAGCTGCTGATGTAATGGTTGTTGTTGCTTATGGCTTGATTTTGAGTCAAGAGGTTATTGATGTTCCTAAGCTAGGTTGTATTAATATACATGGATCGTTACTCCCGCGTTGGCGTGGAGCTGCTCCCATTAATCGTGCGATTATGGCGGGTGATGATCAAACAGGCATCACAATTATGCGTGTGGTTAAAAAGCTTGATGCAGGTAATATGCTGCATAAAATCACTTGTAATATTAGTGATACAGATACTGCAAGCGAATTGCATGACCGTATGATGCAAATGGGGGCTGATGGACTCATTAAGGTTTTAGAGCAGCTTGCGGGCACTTCACTTAAAGAAGAGGTGCAAGATGAATCCTTAGTAACCTATGCGCATAAGCTTGAGAAAAGTGAATCAAACTTGGATTGGAGTCGGCCTGCTACTGAGTTGGACCGAAAAGTTCGTGGGTTAAATGCATGGCCTGTTGCTCAAACAAGTTTAGATGGAAAGGTAGTGCGAGTATGGAAGGCTGAATTGATTGAAGAGCAAAGTAAGCTTCCAGAGGGAACTATTTTAAATCATTCAAAATATATTGATGTTGTCACGGGCTCGGGGCTACTGCGTTTGCTGGAGATTCAGATGCCAGGTAAAAAACGCACCCTTGTTTCTGCATTTTTAAATGCGCATGATGTTGCTGGTAAACAATTTACCTAGGATTTTTTTGTGAATGTACGTTTAGTTGCTGCTAATGTGATTGTTCGAGTTTTAGAGGGCAAGTCCTTAACGGGTGCGCTTGATGAGGCTTGGCTTAAGGTTCCTGATGTCAAAGAAAGGGCCTTTATCCAGGCCTTATGTTACGGAAGTATTCGGTATTACTTTCGCCTAGATTTTATTTTATCTAAGCTTGTTAATAAGCCTGTTAAAGATAAACAAGTAAAAGCTTTATTGATACTTGGTCTATTTCAGCTTCAATATATGCGAGTTAAAGAGCATGCGGCTGTCTCAGAAACTGTGGCTGTTATGAAAAAGAAGCAGTGGGCTAAGTCTTTGCTGAATGCTATTTTACGTCGATACCTACGTGAGCAGGAAGAGTTGGAGGCTTTAGCTGATAAGCATGTTGCCTATGCGCATCCAGACTGGATGATTAAACTGATTAAATCTAATTGGGGGGCTGATGCAAAAGCAATGCTGTTTGCCAATAATGAATTGCCGCCGATGGTATTGCGCGTTAATAACCGTTTTTGCTCGGCTGCGGATTATATCGATTTATTAGCCGCGAATAATATTTCGGCAACGCTGATGGCGAGCTCTGAGCAGGCTATTCTATTGGGCGAGCCTGTTGTTGTGGCTAAATTACCTAAATTTTCTGAAGGCTGGGTATCGGTGCAAGATTCTGCTGCACAGCTAGCCGCAAAATTGTTAAATGCTCAGGCGGGTGACCGAGTTTTAGATGTTTGTGCTGCTCCAGGTGGGAAAACGGCGCATATATTAGAAATGCAGCCAAATGTAGCTTCACTATTAGCGGTTGATATCGATGCTAACAGGCTAGAGCGGGTTAAAGAAAACCTAACGCGGCTTCATTTGGAAGCTGATGTTTTAGCTGCGGATGGTGCTGAAACTGACTCTTGGTGGGATGGGGAGCAATTTGACCGTATATTATTAGATGCGCCTTGTTCAGCGCTTGGTGTGATTCGGCGTCACCCTGATATTAAGTTATTGCGCAGGGAAGATGATATTGCGCAATTACAAGTGCTACAAAAACAAATTTTACAGGCTAATTGGGCACTGTTAAAACCGGGCGGTACTTTACTTTATGCAACTTGCTCAGTCTTAAAGCAGGAAAATGAATTGCAAATTGAGTCTTTTTTGGCAAACAATGAAGATGCAGTAGAAGTAGTTATTGATGCTGATTGGGGGATCAAGAGGCCTTTTGGGCGACAAATTTTAACGGGTGATCAGTTTATGGATGGCTTTTATTATGCGTGTTTACAAAAGCAGTCATAAGTTTGCTCTTATTTGTTTTTTGGTAAGTGTTTTTTGCTTACCTGTTGCTCATGCTAGTAATGACTGGCTACACGTTAAAAGCATGCGCCTGAATGCTGACTCTGAGAAGCTCCAGTTTTTAGCTGAATTAGATTTTAGCTTGAGCGATACTGCTCGTGATGCCCTGCGTAGTGGGATTGTGCTGTACTGGGACCTTAAAGTGTCAGTTGCCGCTGCCCGTTTAATCGCGATTTTTAATCGACCTATTTATTCGTACTCAGTGCGCTATTCGTTGCGCTACAACACGCTTTTCAATGATTACCGAGTGCGTAATGAGAAGGATATGAGCTTTCGGCGATTTTCATCCTTGATTGATGCGGCTGATTATTTGGGGGTCATTAAGTATGATTTTATTGCATTACCTGTGGCAAGCGAAGAATGCATCATTGCTGATCTAAATGTTACCTTTGATAGGGAATCATTACCCATTCCACTAAGACCTATTGCTTATTTTGATGAGGGCTGGAATCTTTCAACAAATGCGAGGTTAGCATGCGAATAAGAATTCCATTTGGTATATCTGCTTTATTGCTGTTAGCTTTTATTTTTCTATCTTTGCAGTTGATGAGTTCTGCGTTGCAGGAAGCATCTCCCTTAAGTGGGATGTATTCTTGGTTGCTACTTAGCAATACCGTTGCAACCATAATTTTACTATTGTTAGTTGGTGTTAATGCTTTTTCTCTAGTGCGCAGGCTAAGGAAGAAAGAAGCGGGGTCAAGGTTAAACACACGGATTGTTTTGTTGTTTATTGTTTTGTCCTTGGTACCTGCTGGTGTGGTTTTTTATTACTCCTTACAGTTTTTAAATCAAAGCATTGATGGCTGGTTTAATGTAGAAATTGATGCAGCAATGGATGATGCTTTGGAGCTTAGTCATGCTTCATTAGAGCAGCGGATTCAGTGGAATTTAAAGCAATCACAGCAAATTTCTGAGCGCTTAAACGGTAAAACGTTAGCTGAGGTGACTTTTGCTTTAGATCAGGTTCGTGAAAGCACAACGGCGAGTGAAATTACGCTGCTAGGTAAAAAGGGCGATATTATTGCCTTTAGCGGGCTTATTGCGAGTGATATTTTGCCTAGTTTGTCTGTGGCACCACTGTTTTTACAGGTTTTACAAGGTAAAGATCACGTAAAATTAGAATCCATTAATGATGAGCTTGTGGTACAAGCTTTAGTTGCAATAGCTGTTGATGAAGGTTATTACTTACAAATTATCTACCCTATTCCTGAGCGCATTAATGATTTAACCGATTCGGTAGAGTTTGCTTATGTTCGGTTTCAGGAAATGACTTACTTACGGCATTCGTTAAAAGTGAGTTTTTCCTTGGTGCTTTCGCTGGTGCTGCTTGTTAGCTTACTGACATCTATTTCTGTTGCATTTATTAGTGCTCGTGAGATTATTGCTCCCGTAAGAGATTTAGTCAGAGGAACAAAAGCGGTTGCGGCGGGCTTTTATGAGCAGCCTTTACCTGTAAAGCGGCAAGATGACTTGGGGTTTTTAGTGGAATCATTTAATGATATGGTTCAGCAAATCTCTTTATCAAGGGATGCTGCGCGCATAAGTTCAATGGAAATTGAGCAGCAGCGTGCTTATTTAGAAGCTTTATTAAGTAGCTTAACCTCAGGGGTGTTAAGTTTTGATGCGGATTTGAATATTCGTAAAGCTAACCACGGTGCAAATATCATTTTGCATATCCAAGTCATGCGTTATTTCGGCTTGAGTTTAAGTTCTTTAGCTCGTGGGCGTGCGGATTTACAAGAGTTGGTCGATGTTGTGCAGCCGTTATTGGAAAAATCAGATGAAATTTGGCAGCGGAATATTAGGATAGATACACCTGATGGGCGTAGAGAGTTGTTGTGCCAAGGGTCGCCCTTATTCTCAACAGAAGGTGGGTATATTGGGGCTGTTGTTGTTTTTGATGATATAACGGACTTAATTCAAGCACAAAAAAATGAAGCGTGGGCTGAGGTAGCTAGGCGTTTAGCGCATGAAATAAAAAACCCTCTTACCCCTATTCAATTAGCTGCCGAGCGGTTACAGCATAAATTGAAAGATAAGCTTGGTGATGAAGATCAGCAGTTGTTGGTGCGTTCAATTCGGACCATTGTGCAGCAGGTAGAAGCGTTAAAGTTTATGGTCGATGATTTTTCTGTTTATGCGCAATCGGGTCGGAAAGAAGTCGAGAATATAGATTTAAGGGCGTTAGTGCAAGAGGTTGCTAGTTTGTACGATGCAGATCCGAAGTTGTCGGTATTAATTCAAGAAGAAAGAAATATTCCCAGCGTTTCTGCGGATGTTGTTACTATCAGGCAAGTTTTACATAACTTATTTAAGAATGCGTGTGAAGCTATGTTGGGCGCTGGGGAAATTACGATAAAAATTCAATCGGTTGTCCAAGGAAGGGCTAATTATGTGCGTTTAGCTATTTATGATACAGGCTTTGGAGTGGACTTAACGCAGGCTAAAGAGATTTTTGAGCCTTATGTTTCGCATAAAGATAAAGGGACAGGTTTGGGTTTGGCTATTGCTAAAAAAATTATTGAAGAGCACGGTGGGACAATACGCTTAGATAGTCAGTACAAAGAGGGTGCGGGTTTTATTATATTATTTCCAGCAGTGATGCATTTAGATTGATTAAGGTTTAGTGAGATGGGTAGTTACAAAGCAAAGATTTTAGTCGTGGATGATGAGCCTGAAATTTGTGGGCTAGTGCAGGAAATTCTTCAAGATGAAGGCTATATCGTTTTTATTGCGAAAAATGCTGAAGAAGCGAGAAATATAAAGAAAAACGAACAGTTAGACTTAGTTCTTTTAGATATCTGGATGCCAGATACCGATGGAATTACCTTGTTGAAAGAGTGGGTTGCAGATACTCGATTTACTGTTCCCGTTATAATGATGTCTGGGCATGCAACGATTGATACCGCTGTTGATGCTACAAAATTAGGGGCTTATGGGTTCCTAGAAAAGCCCTTATCTTTAGCTCGATTATTATTAACGGTTCAGCGAGCTATTGCTGCTTATTTATTACAGCGTGAAAATAAAGGATTAAAGCGGCAATTGGCAGGAGATACTGATCCAGTCGGACGCAGTGAATTTGCGGTGGGAATTAAAAAGCAGTTAAAGCAGCTGGCCCGACGTGACGTCAATTTAATGTTTGTTGGCGAACACGGGGTTGGTAAAGGTTTGTATGCGCAATTTTTACAATCTCATAGTGAAAGGAAAAACAAGGTCTTTATTGAGTTTTCAGTTGAGCAAGAGCGCGCAGCTATTGAGTTATTTGGTCAAGAGATAGGTGGAGAAATTCATGTTGGTGCGTTAGAGAAGGTGCAAGGCGGCCTGTTATTTTTATCCGATATATCAGTTATTGATGTAGATACACAATATAAGCTTTTTAACGCGCTAAAAACAGGTGTCTTTGTGCGTGAGGGAGGAGGGCAAAAAATTAGTGCTGATTGTCGAGTGGTGACAGCAGCGACCGATTTTTTGTATCAAGAGGTTCAAGTAGGACGTTTTCGCCAAGATCTTTATTACTTTCTTAATGAAGTCGAGCTGGAGATAGAGCCTTTGCGAGAGCATAGCGAAGATGTGCCTGCACTGCTTAACTTTTATATTGATTTTTTTATCCAATATGAAAAACTAGCTTTTAGAGAGTTCTCTATGCCTGCGTTAAATTTTTTGCGCAATTACGCTTGGCCAGGAAATGTGGCTGAATTAAAAAATTTGGTTCAGCGCGTTATGATTTTAGGTGGCGAAGAAAGTATTGAATTAGCGGAAGTTGAGAAGGCTCTTACACGAGTGCCAAGTGACGTGGTGCAAACGACAGGAGCGTTAGACTTTTTTGAGCTGCCGCTTAAAGACGCTAGGGAGCAATTTGAGAAAGCTTATTTGCTCTACCATTTTAATGAAAACGGTAGAAATGTGGCGAAACTTGCTGCTGCTGTTGGTGTTGAGCGTACACATCTCTACCGAAAGCTGCATGCGTTAAATATAAAAGAATAGATGTTTGTTTACCCTAGCTGGTATTTTTAGGATAATAGAAAGACTTATGCCCTGTTCTTGATGGGTTCCCTTAGTTTAGGTGTCGTAGAGGGTGATTTCATTAATGAAATTTAACCCTGTAGCCTACAGATTTTAGTATTCACTATGTTTGATAATTTAACTGATCGATTAGGTAAAACCCTAAAAAATATTCGGGGCCAAGGCCGATTAACTGAAGATAATATTAAAGAGGCCTTGCGTGAAGTGCGCATGGCTTTGCTTGAGGCTGATGTTGCGCTTTCGGTGGTCACTGCATTTATTGACAATGTTCGAGAGCGAGCTTTAGGTAAAGAGGTTCAAGAGAGCCTTTCTCCTGGGCAGGCAATGATTAAAGTTGTGCAAGCAGAGCTTGTTGCTGTCATGGGGGAGGCGAATGAAACTTTAGATTTAAGCGCAAACCCGCCAGCCATTATTTTGATGGCCGGTTTACAGGGGGCAGGTAAAACGACGACAGTTGCTAAGCTGGGGCGTTGGCTACAAGAATCAGAAAAGAAAAAAGTAGGTGTGGTTAGTGCGGATATTTATCGCCCTGCCGCCGTTAAGCAGCTAGAAACGTTGGCTAATGATGTATCGCTAACATTTTTTGATACCGATACTTCGCAAACGGTCGAGCACATTGTAACCAGTGCTATTGAGCAAGCTAAAAAGCAATTTTTAGATGTGGTGATTGTTGATACCGCAGGTCGAATGCATGTTGACGAAGAAATGATGACAGAGATTAAGCAGCTGCATGCCGCTATTAATCCTGTAGAGACATTATTTGTTGTTGATAGTATGACCGGGCAAGATGCTGCGAATACCGCGAAAGCATTTGATGAAGCCTTGCCTTTAACAGGGGTGGTTTTAACAAAAACAGATGGTGATGCGCGAGGTGGTGCTGCATTATCTATTCGGCATATTACCGGCAAGCCTATTAAATTTGTTGGGGTGGGTGAAACAACGGACGCGCTGGAGCCTTTTTACCCAGATAGAGTTGCCTCTAGAATCTTAGGTATGGGCGATATGCTCAGCCTGATTGAAGACATTGAAAAAAATGTTGATAAAAAGAAAGCAGATAAGTTAGCTAAAAAACTACGTAAAGGAAAAGGGTTTGATTTAGCTGATTTTGTTGAGCAACTAGAGCAGATGGAAAGTATGGGTGGAGTGGGGGCGATGATGGATAAGCTTCCAGGAATTAATGATGTTCCTAAGGATATGAGGGATCAAGTTAATGATAAAGCGCTATCGAGACAAATTGCAGTTATTCGCTCAATGACGAATCAAGAAAAAAGGCATCCTGATTTAATTAAGGGGAACCGCAAGAAACGAATTGCAGCAGGATGTGGGCAAGAGTTGCAGGATGTTAATCGTGTTTTAAAGCAATTTAAAATGATGCAAAAAATGATGAAAAAGTTCCAAAAAGGAAATATGGCAAATATGATGCGTGGAATTAAAGGGAATATGCGTGGGATGCGTAGTTAAGGAGCGGTAGAATTAGAGTATTAGAAATCGACTATATACATGTTTTTATATAATAGGCTTCACATGTTGATTAAAACGCGTAGAATAGATGGATTAAATTTGGTTAAATGTATTTTTGAGGGAATGTAGATGGTAGTTATTCGTCTTGCAAGAGGGGGTCAAAAAGATCGCCCTTTTTATCATGTTGTCGTAACAGATAGCAGAAACAGTCGTGATGGACGTTATATCGAACGTTTAGGTTTTTTTAATCCATTAGCTCAAGGCACGGAAGAAAAGCTAAGATTGGATGCAGAGCGTATTGAGCACTGGAGATCATTAGGTGCGCAACCTTCTGAGCGTGTTGCTAAGTTAATTAAAGACGCTAAAAAACAAGCCGCTGCTGCATAAGCTTGGCTGACGAACTAATTAGCGTTGGTAAAATATCTGGAATCTTTGGAGTCAAAGGCTGGATAAAAGTATATTCATATACTGATATACGTGAAAACATATTAGCTTATTCGCCTTGGATTTTAAAAAGAGGCAATGAAAGTAAGTTAGTTGAAGTTGTTAGTGGTAAGCGACATGGGAAAACAGTTGTTGCATGTTTAGAGGGGCTTGTTGATAGAGATGAGGCCGCTGAACTAAATGGATGGGATATTTTTATTCGTCCTGAGCAACTACCTAAAGCAAGGCGTGGTGAATACTATTGGGCTGATTTAATCGGCTTACAGGTAAAAACGACTGAAGGAATAGAGCTAGGTACTGTTCAACAAATGTTAGAAACAGGTGCAAATGATGTTGTGGTTGTGACGGGAGAAAGGGAGAGATTAATTCCTTTTTTGCAGGAACAAACCGTAATAGAGGTTGATTTGGCAGCTGGGATAATGATTGTTGACTGGGATCCTGATTTTTAATGCGCTTTGATGTATTGACGATTTTTCCAGAAATGGTACTTAATAGTGCCATGAATGGCGTTACTGGCCGAGCGATAGAAAACGGCTTAGTACAATTATCAGTTTGGAATCCTAGAGAATATACTTCTGACAAGCACAAAACAGTTGATGATCGCCCTTATGGTGGTGGTCCTGGAATGCTGATGAAATATCAGCCATTAAAGGACGCTTTAGACAGTGCAAAATGTTCATCAATCGCTGCAGAAAACGTTAAAGTTGTTTATTTAAGTCCGCAAGGAAAGCCTATTACTCAGCAGCTTCTTAATGAAAATGCTGGATTGGATCAATTAATATTGGTTGCAGGACGTTACGAAGGTTTGGATGAACGTTTTATCCTTAGCGAATGCCAGGAAGAATGGTCGCTTGGTGATTTTGTTATCAGCGGTGGAGAGTTGGCTGCATTAGTTATTGTTGATGCAATTTCTAGGTTGTTACCCGGCGTACTGGGTGATGAAGATTCTGCTCAGCAAGATTCGCATATGAATGGATTGTTAGATTGTCCTCACTATACGCGTCCAGAAATTGTTGCTGAAAAGCAAGTTCCTGCTGTTTTATTGAGCGGGAATCATAAAGAAATTAAGCAATGGCGTTTAAAACAGTCATTAGGGTATACGTGGTTAAAGCGACCTGATTTGTTGCTTGGAAAAGAATTGACAGCGATAGAAGAGTCGTTGTTAGAAGAGTTTAAAATTGAATTGAAGTATAAAAAGGTATAGTAATGAGTAATATTATTAGTCAATTAGAAGCAGAACAGCTTAAAAAAGATATGCCAGTATTTAACCCTGGTGATACAGTTGTTGTGCAAGTAAAAGTAAAAGAAGGCGAGCGTGAGAGATTGCAGGCTTTTGAAGGTGTTGTTATCGCTAAACGTAATCGTGGCTTAAACTCTGCTTTTACAGTGAGAAAAATTTCTCATGGCGTCGGTGTTGAGCGTGTTTTTCAAACGCACAGCCCTTTAGTCGGTGATATCGAAGTTAAGCGTAGAGGCGCTGTACGTAGAGCTAAACTATACTACTTACGCGAACTTGCTGGTCGTGCTGCACGTATTAGAGAAAAACTATAATTTTAGGTTTTTTTTGAGAATGCAAATAAAAAAGGTGTCTTCGGATGCCTTTTTTTATGCCTGTTGATTTTTTATGTTAGCTGATGGTAAGTAAATGAATGGCTTTGTAGTGGGGCAGCGTTGGGTAAGTGGTTCTGAGCCAGAGCTTGGTTTAGGTTTGGTGTTAGAGGTGGATGCAAGTCGAGTAACCGTATTGTATTTAGCTGCAGAAGAGCGTCGAATTTATGCGAGCGACAACTCCCCTTTAGTGCGTGTAAGGTTTAAGCAGTTAGATAAGATTCAAACGCTGGATGGGGATGACGGAAGCGTTGTTTCGCTAATAGAAAAACAAGGCCTAATTAGTTATCAAATTCTTACTCAGGCGGGTGAGAAGCTATGGATAGATGAATTTGAATTAAACCATAATTTACAGTTTAACAAGCCTCAAGATCGATTGTTTATGGGGCAGGCTGAAGTAGGACGCTGGTTTTCATTGCGCTACGAAACTTGGTTGCAGCTGCAAAGGTTGCAAAAAAGTAGCGTAAGAGGGCTGTTGTCTGCAAGAGCATCGCTAATTCCGCATCAAATTTATATCGCGCATGAGGTGGCAAGTCGTGATAAAGCGCGAGTTATGCTGGCTGATGAGGTAGGCTTAGGGAAAACAATTGAAGCAGGGTTGATATTGCAATACCGGCTACATGCTGAGCTGTCATCGCGAGTAATGGTGTTAGTGCCTGATAGCTTGTTGCATCAATGGTTGGTCGAAATGTGGCGACGTTTTAATTTACGTTTTAGCCTATTTGATGAAGAGCGTTGTGAGGCAATTGAAGGAGAAAATCCATTTTCAACCGCTCAATTGGTTTTATGTAGCCCTCAGTTTTTTGAGAAAAACCCAGAGAGAAAGCTGCAAGCACTGGACGCGGGCTGGGATATGGTGGTCGTGGATGAGGCACACCATCTGCAATGGTCAGAGCATGAGGCTAGTGCGGAGTATTTATTTGTTGAGCAATTAGCCGAACAATCTGAAGGGCTGATTCTATTAACAGCGACGCCTGAGCAGCAAGGCAAGCAATCCCATTTTGCGCAGTTGCGCTTACTGGATGCAGATAGGTTTTACAGTTATACGGAATTCGTAAAGGAAGCACTAGCATTTGAATCTGTTGCGCAATTAGCTGAAAAAATCATTAATGAACAGCCGTTAAATGCAGCAGAGCAGGTCGATTTAATAAAATTAGTGGATGAAAATCTTTGCGATAACTTGTTGAGTAATAAAGTTGAGATTATCGACCAGCTGATTGATAGGCATGGGACGGGGAGAGTGCTATTTAGAAATTCTCGTCATGTGATTAAAGGCTTTCCAGAAAGGCAGTTACACAGTTATCCTTTGTCGGGCGATGTTGACGAGCAGCAGCAGTATATTCAATGGTTAGTAACGCATTTGACTGTGTTGGGTGATGAGCAGGTTTTACTGATTTGCGAGCAAGCTGAAACCGTGGTGCATTTACAAAAAGTATTGCGCGATAAATATGCGATTAATGCGGCGTCTTTTCATGAAGGGATGAGTATTATAGAGCGAGATAGGGCGGCAGCGTATTTTTCAGATGCGGATGCTAATGTGCAGATTTTGTTGTGCTCGGAGATTGGTAGTGAAGGGCGTAATTTTCAATTCGTACATCATTTAATCTTACTGGATTTGCCTGAAAATCCAGATTTATTGCAGCAAAGGATTGGGCGCTTAGATCGTATTGGACAAAAGCAGGATATTCAAATTCACGTACCTTATATTGTTGGTAGCAAACAGCATAGCTTATGTTGTTGGTATGGTGAGGATGGCTTAAGCCTATTTCAAAAAAACAGTAATGCGGCGAGTGAGGTTTATCGTTTGCAAGAAAGTCTGTTAAGTGATGTCTGTGTTAGTGATACTCAGCAAGGCTTGGACGATTTACTTAATAGTTCAAAGGCATTAATTGAGAAAATAGAAGCGGAAATGCTTCAATCTAGGGATGTTTTATTAGAGCTTAATTCTTGTCGGCAGGATAAAGCAAATGAATTGATCGATGATATCCGGCAGGAACAGCAAGCTAATCAGTTATGGCAATATTTAGAAGAGGTTTTTGAATGTTTTGGAGTAGATTCAGAATATCATTCCCAAAATTGCGCCATATTACAGCTAGGTGAGTTGCAGAGGGTTAGCCATTTCCCAGGGGTTCCTGAAGATGGCGTGACGGTTACTGTTGATCGCACTATTGCATTGGCAAGGGAGGATATGCAGTATTTGACATGGGAGCACCCTATGTTGGTCGCTGTTATGGAGATGTTAACTGCGGATACTGTGGGTAATGCTGCTATTAGTATTGTGAAAAATGACGATTTAGAGTCGGGTGTTTATTTGCTGGAGTGTTTGTTTGTTATTGAATGTAGCGCACCTGCTAGTTTGCAGCTTAATCGTTTTTTACCTGTGACTCCGATTCGAGTATTAATTGATCAGGAAGGCAAGGATGTTGCTGCAGATATATTGCATAATGAATTGTGCGAAGTGAAAAATGAAATAGAAGATGAGCAAATGACAGCGTTTGTTGTTAGCCAGCAAGAACAAATTGATGCAATGATTGCCAAGGCAGAAGGGTATTCTGAGGTGATTATGAATCATGTTGTTACTAGTGCTAATGCTGTTATGCTGAAGTCGTCTGCGCAAGAAATAAAGCGACTAAAGGCATTTAGTTTAGTCAATCCAAGTGTAACACCTGAGGATTTACAAGCGATGAAAGACCAAGCAATTGCTGCGCATGGATATATTGCAGAAGCAAAATTGCGCTTAGACGCAGTTCGATTTATTATAAGCAGTTGAATGCAAATGCTTGGGATCATAAATAGTGGTCTTTTGGGCGGATGTGCTGACATAATTACAATAAAAATAAGGGTTAGGCATGGGGTTATTAGGTTCTATTATTGGTAAATCTAAAGTAAAGGCAGCAAATAAAAAGCGGTTAGCAGCGCGAGAAACGGAAGATGCTTTGCTGGCTAGTAGGCTACTGTCGGAATCTATGCTGGGGTATGAGGCGGTAGAATCGGGCAGCTCAGCGTTTAAAGATGCTCTTTATGGTTGGGGTGCTGCACTGCTGCATCAAGCGCGCTTAAAGGAAGGCGCTGAAGCTAAATCATTCTATGAAGAAGCAGGTAAAAAGTTTTCATTTTGCTTGGTTGCAAAGAGTGATTATTTGGCCGCTGCGTTGGATTGGGGGGTTGCGTTGATGGAGCTTGCGCCGCTTCAAGCAGAGGGCGAGCGTAAAGCAACTTATGCCTTAGCAAAGGATAAATTTAGCATCGCCGATAATATTCAGCAAGGTGTTGCGTCGTATAATTTTGCTTGCTTGCATGCAGTTAATAAAAACTATGATGCTTGTAAGGCTTCTTTGGAGTTAGCACGCGATTATAGAAACTTACCTGATGAAGCTGAAATACTTAAAGATGCTGATATGCAGGATGTTATCGGGTTACCTTGGTTTGCTGAGTTTATTGAGTCAGCCAAAGTCCTTCCGTTGCGCGAAAGAACACGTAAAGATTCGGATGATGACTCAGAGGGGTCTAGCGATGATACGACGTATTCAGAGGTTGTAACGCGTAAAGAGAAAACTAAAGTTAACTATACAAAATAAATAAGCTGATAACACTCATTTCCTTGGGGGAGATGGGTGTGGATATAAATCTTTACTAAAATACTTGGTTTTTACAAGAGTAATAATTTATACTATTTCCATAGGCATAAGAGGGCTCAATTAATAGGGTGTCTTTTTTGCTTGATCATAATCACATTTAGGAGAATCGAAATGGCTTACGAATTACCAGCATTACCTTATGCAAAAAGTGCATTAGCACCTCATATTTCTGAAGAAACTTTAGAGTTTCATCATGGCAAACATCACCAAACGTATGTAACCAATCTAAATAACTTAGTTCCAGGAACTGAGTTTGAAGGTGCTTCAATTGAAGAGTTGGTTATGCGAACTTCTGGTGGTATTTTTAATAATGCAGCGCAAGTATGGAACCATACTTTTTATTGGAATAGCTTGTCGCCAAATGGCGGTGGTGAAGCAGAAGGTGATTTAGCTGCTGCAATTAATGCTAAATTTGGATCATTTGCAGAATTTAAAGCAGCATTTACTAAATGTGCTGTAACAACTTTTGGTTCTGGTTGGGCTTGGTTAGTTAAAAATGCTGATGGTAGCCTAGAGTTAGTTAGCTCAAGTAATGCGGCTTGTCCGTTAACAAGCGGCCAAACTCCACTATTAACTTGTGATGTTTGGGAGCATGCTTATTATATTGATTACCGTAATGCGCGTCCTAAATATTTAGAAGCTTTTTGGTCTTTAGTTAACTGGGACTTTGCAGCGAAAAACTTTTCAGCTTAAATTTCGATAGTGATTTTATAGTGTAAAATCATATCATTGAGAAATTAAAAAAAAGCCCAAATTCATTATGAGTTTGGGCTTTTTTTATGTCCGGCTTATTTTACGATGCGTAAATGAGAAGGCTTAGCTGGAGGGCTAGGCTCAGGAGGTGTGTCGTCGTCGCTCTCTTCTGGCTCAAACGTCATGCCTCTACCATTTTCTTGAGCATATATTGCCAGTACTGAGGTAATAGGTACAAAAATATGTGTAGGCTGCCCGTTAAAGCGAGTACTGAACTCTATGCTTGCATTGCCTAAATCTAAGCCTTGAATGGCAGCAGGGCGGATGTTTAAAATAATCTGCCCTTCGTTAATATGCTCAGTCGGAACATCTGCTTCTGGATGAGTGGCATCAACAAGCAGATGGGGCGTTAAGCTATTATCAATGATCCAGTCATAAATTGAGCGGATAAGATAAGGCTTTAGAGGTGTCATTTCTTTTCCATCTCTTTTTCTTCTTCGCTTAAGCTTTCTAGGAAAGTTTCACGCTTAAATAGGCGTTGTGCATAGCTAATAATGACGGGAGCCGTTTCAGATAGGTCGATTCCTAGACTAGGTAAACGCCATAAAAGAGGTGCTAACGCGCAATCAATTAAAGAAAAATCATCACTCATAAAATAATCATGTGCTTCAAATAAAGGCACAGCGGCAATTAGATTTTCTCTCAGCATTTTTTTAGCACGAGCTGATTTTTTCTCGCCTGAATTTAAAATTTCATCAAGTAAATGATACCAATCTTGATCAATACGCTTAATAATCATACGAGCATGAGCGCGTGAAACGGGGTCCATTTGGTGTAATGGTGGATGTGGAAATCTTTCGTCCAAGTATTCCATAATGATGCGAGAATCATATAAAACTAAGTCGCGCTCTATTAAGGTTGGTAAAGTGCCGTTTGGGTTGAGCTCTAATAAGCTTTCAGGTGGATCATTAGGGTCAATGTATTCAATTTCAGCGGTTACACCTTTTTCAAATAAAGCTAGTCTCGCGCAATGACTCATTGCGCAGGTAGGTGAAGAGTATAGTGTCATAACCGAACGACGTGTGTTAGCTGTTACCACGAATTGTAACTCCAAAAGTGAATTAGTAAAATGATGGGCAATATCCACCATTGTACCATATATATAAATGGCTTAGCTTTAGCTATCTATTGTTAGTTTTTGCTTTGGTTTATGTTGTTTGTTTTAGTGTTTGTGTAAGTATCTGTTTACAAACAGATAAATAATTGAGTATAATTGCAAAAATCGAAAGCTTTCAGAGGTGAGGGCTGACAAAAAAAGCAATGTGATAATACCGTGCTTTTTAATTTTAACTCTAGAGAAAATTATGCCTGTAATAACCTTGCCAGATGGCTCTAAACGTGAATTTGATGATGCTGTAACCGTAATGGCTGTGGCTAAATCAATAGGATCAGGTTTAGCGAAGGCAACTTTAGCAGGCAAAGTAAATGATGAGCTAGTAGATGCAAGTACGCTCATCACGGCAGATAGCGCACTACAAATTATTACCGCAAAAGATGATGAGGGCTTAGAGGTTATTCGGCATTCATCGGCACATTTATTAGCGCAAGCTGTTAAACGTGTTTTTCCGGATGCACAAGTCACAATAGGACCAGTAATAGACAATGGCTTTTATTATGATTTTTCTTATGAGCGCCCCTTCACACCCGAAGATTTAAAAAAGATTGAAAAAGAAATGCAGCGCTTGGTAAAAGCTAATTTACCCATTACGCGCTCTGTTGTAACGCGGGATGAAGCCGTTACTTTTTTTCGTGACCTAGGTGAGGCTTATAAAGCAGAAATTATTGAATCTATTCCAGCGGATCAAGACTTATCGCTTTATACGCAAGGTGATTTTACAGATTTATGTCGTGGGCCGCATGTGCCTAGTACAAGTAAAATAAAAGCCTTCAAGTTAATGAAGATCGCAGGCGCATACTGGCGAGGCAATTCAGAAAATGAAATGCTGCAACGTATTTACGGGACCGCATGGAATGATAAACAAGAATTAGCTGATTATTTACACCGATTAGAAGAAGCGGAAAAGCGAGATCACCGTAAACTAGGTAAGGCATTAAACTTTTTTCATACTCAAGAAGAAGCGCCGGGTATGGTGTTTTGGCATGAAAAAGGCTGGACAATTTATCAGCAAGTTGAACAATATATTCGTGAAAAATTACGTGTCAGTGGATATGGTGAAGTAAGAACGCCGCAGCTTGTTGATCGTAGTTTATGGGAAAAATCAGGTCACTGGGATAAATTTGGCGACATGATTTTTACCACACATTCAGATCATCGTGATTTTGCAATTAAACCGATGAACTGTCCTTGTCACGTACAGATCTATAATCAAGGCTTAAAAAGCTATAAAGACTTACCTTTACGAATGGCGGAATTTGGTTCATGCCATCGTAATGAACCATCAGGTACACTGCATGGATTGATGCGAGTCAGAAATTTTGTACAAGATGATGCACATATTTTTTGTACTGAAGAGCAAATTCAAGAAGAAGTGTCGACTTTTATTGATTTATTATTTGATGTCTATAAAGATTTTGGCTTTACAGATGTGCTTATTAAACTTTCGACGCGACCTGAAAAGCGTGTAGGTGCCGATGAAGTCTGGGATAAAGCTGAAAGTGCATTAGAATTAGCTTTGAACAATAAAGGCTTAGACTGGGAATTACAGCCTGGTGAAGGTGCATTTTATGGGCCTAAAATTGAATTTTCATTAAAAGATTGCTTAGAGCGAGTTTGGCAGTGTGGAACGATTCAAGTAGATTTTTCTATGCCGGGACGGTTAGAGGCAACCTATATTGCTGAAGATGGATCTAAGCAAGCACCTGTTATGTTACATAGAGCGATACTAGGTTCTTTAGAACGATTTATCGGTATCTTGATTGAGCAGCACGCAGGTACTATGCCGTTGTGGCTCTCACCAGAGCAAGTCGTTGTTATTAATATAGCTAGCCGTCACGATGAATATGCGCAGAAAGTTTATACAGAATTAGAAAAACAAGGCCTTAGAGTTAAAATAGACTTGAGAAATGAGAAAATAGGCTTTAAAATTCGAGAACACTCTATGCAAAGAATTCCTTATTTGCTGATTATTGGTGACAAAGAACTAGAAGAAAAAACTGTCACTGTTCGATCGCAAAAAGGAGATGATTTGGGTAGCTTTACAATCGATGACTTAGTGATTCGATTGCAAGATGAAATCAAACAAAGAAATAAATAACTGGAGGAACAGAATATCGCTTCTAAAAAAGATGCAACACGGTTAAATAACGCAATTATAGCACGGCGTGTTAGGGTATCAGGACTGCCTGAAGGGCAGGGTGGTGTCATGTCGCTGGGTGAAGCAAAGCAGTTAGCTGCTAATGCAAATATGGACCTGGTTGAAGTATCACCTAATGCAGATCCTCCCGTTTGTAAAATCATGGACTATGGCAAATTTTTATTCGACCAGAATAAAAAAATGGCGATGGCTAAGAAAAAGCAAAAGCAGATCCAAGTTAAAGAAATTAAGTTTCGTCCGGGAACTGATATTGGTGATTACAACGTTAAATTGCGTAATTTAACCAAATTTCTGGAAGAAGGTAATAAAACCAAAATTACGGTGCGTTTTCGCGGAAGAGAAATGGCACATAGAGAAATTGGTATGAATTTACTGAAACGAATTGAAGCTGATTTATCACAATTGGCAGCGGTAGAGCAGTTTCCGAAAATGGAAGGCCGTCAAATGGTTATGGTCTTAGGGCCTAAAAAGAAAAGATAGCAACTCTCTTAGAGAGCTGTTTTTCTCTTACTGGTTTTTAAAATGAGTAAGTTTTAACGATGATAGGAATCATCGATTATTTTAATTCGGCCGGGCCAGTGCATTTTGCCTTACCGAGTTTTATATCAGGGACGTGTTATTTATTATTTTATTGGAGAAAATAAATGCCAAAAATTAAAACCCACAAGGGTGCTGCAAAACGCTTTACGCGTACTGCTAGTGGCCATTTTAAATGTGGACAGTCTCACCGTAGTCATATTCTGACCAAAAAATCGACTAAGAGAAAAAGACAGTTGCGTAAAGCTGCAACTATTCATGCAAATGACGTGCGTATGACTGCGCGCCTATTGCCTTACAGTTAATTTTAGGAAAAGAAGATGGCTAGAGTAAAACGGGGTGTAACAGCCCGCGCAAGACATAAAAAAGTTTTAAAGCAAGCAAAAGGTTACTACGGAGCACGTAGTCGCGTTTATCGCGTTGCTAAACAAGCGGTTATTAAAGCAGGACAATATGCTTATCGTGATCGTAAAGTTAAAAAACGTACTTTCCGTGCTTTATGGATTGTTCGTATCAATGCGGCAGCGCGTTTATGCGATATTTCATACAGTCGTTTAATCAATGGCTTAACAAAAGCTAACGTGATTATTGATCGTAAAGTATTAGCTGATCTTGCTGTACGCGATATGGAAGCATTTGCTGTAATCGCTGAGATTGCTAAAGCAAACAGAAGTTCAGTTTAAAGGCTGCTATTAAGAAGTATCTTTGCTGAAAAGAACTGGAAAAAAGGGCTGAAAAGCCCTTTTTTTTCCCGTGTCTTTTTACCTTTTTCACATCAAAATAAGCGAATCCCACCGTGTCATCGACTCTTGAAGAAATTCTTGCTCAAGCCATACAAGCGCTTGAAGCAGCCAAAGATTTACAAGCATTGGATCAAATCCGTGTGCAATATCTGGGTAAAAAAGGTGCATTTACCTTACAGATGAAAGAACTTGGAAAGCTAGAGCCCGAGCAAAGAAGAACTGCTGGCCAAGCAATTAATCAAGTGAAGTCTGACTTTCAAAATACTTTAGAAGCACGAAAAAATAGCTTACAACAAGCTATTTTAGATGCACGATTAGCAAGTGAAACGATAGATGTTACCTTGCCTGGTCGTGGACAAACAGTTGCTGGGTTGCATCCTGTTACCCTTACATTAAGGCGTATTTCTAAAATATTTTCTAGCGTAGGCTTTAAAGTAGAAGAAGGCCCAGAAATTGAAGATGACTATCACAATTTTGAAGCACTCAATATTCCATCGCATCACCCTGCACGGGCAATGCATGATACCTTCTATTTTGATGCACATACCTTATTAAGAACCCATACCTCGCCAGTACAAGTGCGCTCTATGGAAAAGTACCAGCCACCTTTAAAGGTTATCGCACCTGGACGCGTGTATCGTTGTGATTCTGATATTACACATACCCCCATGTTTCACCAAGTAGAAGGTTTTTTAGTTGATGAAAATGTCAGTTTTGCTGACCTAAAAGGCGTGGTTTACGAATTCTTAACCGCCTTTTTTGAAAAAGACATACAAGTTCGTTTTCGCCCCTCTTACTTTCCATTTACCGAACCTTCAGCAGAAGTTGATATTGAATGTGTGATGTGTGATGGAGAAGGTTGTCGAGTCTGTAGTCACACAGGCTGGTTAGAAGTGATGGGTTGTGGAATGATTCACCCAGAAGTATTTAAATCGGTTGATATTGATACGGAAGCATTTACGGGATTTGCTTTTGGTATGGGTGTTGAGCGTTTAGCTATGTTGCGTTATGGCATCAATGATTTAAGACTATTTTTTGAAAATGATCTTAAATTTCTTGAGCAATTTAATTAAAGG
>DAOUSK010000147.1 GCA_030627265.1 Methylococcaceae bacterium | reverse complement strand
CCGGTGGCCCCCAAAATATCATGGAATGTAAGCGACCAGAGTTGATAGCCTCATACAAAGGCTTACCTTCCTGCATCAAATGCTTTTGCCCGACATAATCACTTAAAGACTCAGGGCGCATCAAATCTGCTAATGGCTTCATTTGCATTATTTAACCCTATAACAATGACGCATTAATCTTCCCATTCCAGTTCAGCATAAGCACTGCTTAGATTTTTTTTATGGAAGTCATTAAATAACAACCAGCCCTTAGCCGTCGAGCGATCAATATCCTTTAAAACATTCTCCAAGAAAATACCTTGCTTGATTTTTAAGCGCATTTTTTTAGCCAATTGCTGTAAATATTGCTTTTGCGCTTGCATGCCTTCCGGCCAGTTTCGGTCAATCGCACCGTGCCCTGGAATAACCACATCAAATTGTCTTTTTTCTAACTGCTTAATTTCAGCTAACCAGCCCTTTAAACTACCATCTAAAACAGGTAAATGGCTGATAAATAATAAATCAGAGAGCCACATCGTTTCGGTTTGCTCATCAAAAACGCTTAAATCATTATCTGTATGCGCGGTTGGGTGCGCAGTTAATACCAAGCTCCTCCCACCTAAATCAAGCCGTAAGGTATTTTTCACCTCTATTGTTGGTGGGATAATATCCTTATTTGTTAGTTGTATGCCAATTTGCTCTTGTGATCGTGCTATATAAAAAGAGCCACGTGCCGCCATCGCCCTAGCTAACTTTTTATGCCCGATAAATTGAATATTCGGAATATTTTCAAAAGCACGATTACCAAAGATATGATCGGGGTGTACGTGGGTATTAATCACATAACAAATTCTGGTTTGGGTGATTTTTTTAATCGCTTGTTTTAGCATTGCGCCTTGCTGTGGATTACCGCCACTATCAATAACCGCAACACATTTTTTACCCACAATAAAACCTATATTCGCAATTTCATCATGATTATGTGTATCAGGGACTTCAATCACACCTTGATGCACATAAATGCCTTTTGCAACTTGTTTAAGCTTTAATGCTGCCATAGCAGACTGAAAACTAAGCAATAAAATAAAGAGACTCATCATTCGCATTACCTTAACTCTCATTAGCTTGCTGACATAATTCTAAAAATGCCAAAACAGCTCTGGATTGCATACTGGCTTTAGGCGCAATAATATTTAATTGCCACATTAACCCCTCCGCATTACCAATGCGCCTAGTGACTAAGCCTGCATTTTCATTTTTTAAAGCCATAACCGATGAAAAACCAATACCTAAACCAGCTCGCACTGATTCTTTAACCGCAGAAACACCCGTTACTTCTATATTAACTGGGGCAACTAATTGTGCTTTTTTTAATGCTTTTTCTATGATTTGTCGCGCACCTGAACTAGGCTCTCGCCAAATAACCTGATGCTGGGTAAAAACATCCAAAGGAACATAATCGATATATTGCTCAGCAATGGGGTGATTTTCTGGAATAACCAAAACCAACTCATCTTTTTGCCAAACGATGATTTGGTAATTACTCGGCAAATCAATGTCTGGAAGATCACCTTCAATAAAACCTAAATCTAAACTATATAGATTACGCAAAGTTTCGGCATTATCTAGGGTTTTCATATAAACCTGCACGCCGTCATAAACCGTTTGTAATTTAACTAAATACTTAGGCAGGTAAAAACTGGCGATGGTCATGGTTGCGCCAATACGCAAAACACCTGTATTTACTTGCTGCAAACTACGCACATATTCCAAGGATTGGCTATAACAGGTATCCATCGTATCGGCATATTCCAGCAAACCCAAACCTGCTGCCGTTAATTCTATTTGATGCCCTTTGCGCTCATACAATGGCTCACCAACAAAAGTTTGCAATAATTTTAGTTGACCTGAAACCGCTGGCTGCCCTAGGTTTAGCTGTTGTGCAGCAAGGGTAATACTTTTTAATCTGGCAACGACTGAAAATGTGAGTAAATGTTGAGGGTTCACCGCATTATCCTAATATCTATTAAGTGTCCTTGATAATATCATTGTTTATGATGCCACCATAAGAAAAGATTACTTGAACTGATACAGAAAATTTTGGTAAAGTGATGAAAGTTTGCCATAAATAATGGCTCAAATTATAGCTATCTTTACTTATTCAAAAGAGCCGGAGGAAACACAAGTGGCAGTTATCACAATAAGCCCCGATCAAATTACTAAGCGTAAGCGCAAAGGCCCCAAAGGGCATGCAGTTGATCTTAAAGCACTAGAAGAAATTCAAACATTACTTAGCGATGACTCACGTCAACGCGACTTGTTAATTGAGCACCTGCATAAAATTCAAGATAAATATCAGCATATTTCCTCTAAACATCTCGTAGCTCTTGGCCATGAAATGAAGCTGTCTCCTGCTGAAATTTATGAAGTGGCTACTTTTTACCACCACTTTGATGTCACCAAAGAAGGCCAAACACCACCGCCGGCTTTAACCGTTCGCGTTTGTGAATCACTTTCTTGCTCTATGGCAGGTTCAAACGATTTGATTGATGCCTTAGAAAAGGGCCTTAATACTGAGCAAGTACGAGTTCAAAAAGTACCTTGCGTTGGCCGCTGCCAACACGCCCCTGTTGCTGTTGTCGGACAAAATCCAATCGATGAAGCAACCGCTGATGTTGTTATAAAAGCAGTCGATAATAACGATATTACCGCGCCGATAACAGACTATATCAGCCATGAAGCCTATTTATCAAATAATGGCTACCAAACCCTCAAAGGGGTGCTAGATGGTTCAATAGAAACTGAAAGCATCATTAAAAAAATGGAAGATTCAGGCCTACGTGGTTTAGGTGGCGCTGGTTTTCCTGCCGGACGTAAATGGCGTATTGTTAGCAGCTTTGAAGGCCCTCGTATGATGGCAGTCAATATTGATGAAGGTGAACCAGGTACTTTCAAAGACAGACATTACCTAGAATCTGACCCTCATCGCTTCTTAGAAGGCATGTTAGTTGCCGCTTTAACCGTTGGCTGTGAAGAAATTTATATTTACCTTCGAGATGAATATGCCGGCTGCCGTGAAATTCTAACTAAAGAGTTAGATAACCTACGCGCACAATTTCCAACAGAAATTCCTCCTATTCATCTACGTCGTGGTGCAGGTGCTTATATTTGTGGTGAAGAATCTGCCATGGTGGAATCAATTGAAGGTAAACGCGGTATGCCACGCTTACGCCCACCATTTTTAGCTGAAGTAGGTTTATTTGGCCGCCCAACCCTAGAACACAATATGGAATCAGTGTATTGGGTGCGTGATATTGTTGAAAAAGGCCCAGAATGGTTTGCTTCTTACGGTCGCCATGAACGCAAAGGTTTACGCTCTTTCTCTATTTCAGGACGTGTTAATAAACCGGGTGTTCACTTAGCGCCAGCCGGTATCACCATGCGTGAGTTAATCGCCGAATATTGTGGTGGTATGCAAGAAGGTCACGAGCTTTACGGTTACTTTCCAGGCGGTGCATCAGGTGGAATATTACCTGAATCAATGGCTGATATTCCGCTGGATTTTGACACCTTAAATGAACATGGTTGTTTTATTGGCTCAGCGGCTGTGGTGGTTTTCTCAAACCAAGACAGCGCTAAAGAGCTTGCAATCAATGCCATGAAATTCTTTGAAGAAGAATCATGTGGACAATGTGTTCCTTGCCGCGTAGGGACTGCTAAAGCAGCTACGTTAATGGAAGAAAAAGAATGGGATACCGATTTAATGGAAGAGCTATCTTCTGTGATGGTTGATGCTTCTATCTGTGGTTTAGGGCAAGCTGCTCCCAACCCATTACGTTGTGCAATTAAATATTTCCCACAAGAGATTACTACATTAGGTAAATAAGACTATGGCTGCTAACCCAGACACTCATAACGAGCCAATGATTAACTTCACTCTTGATGGTGAAAAAATCAGTGCTTATGCAGATGAAACCATTCTGCAAGTTGCAAAACGTCACGATAAAGAAATCCCACACCTTTGTTATAAAGAAGGTTTACGCCCAGATGGTAATTGTCGTGCCTGTGTTGTAGAAATTGATGGCGAACGTACTTTAGCGCCTTCTTGCTGCCGTATGCCAACCGAAGGCATGAACGTGCAAGCAGAAAGCAAGCGTGCTCTTACATCACAAAAAATGGTATTAGAGCTATTAAAGTCTGATATGCCAGAACAAACAGGATCACCTTACACATTAGATTCTGAATTAGATCAGTGGGTAAAAAAATTACAAGTCGGCGAACCTCGCTTTGAGTCTCGCGCTCAACCAGAAGCTGATTTATCGCACCCTGCTATCGCGGTTAATATGGACGCTTGCATTCAATGTACTCGCTGTTTACGCGCTTGCCGTGAAGAACAAATGAATGACGTGATTGGCTTTGCTAATCGTGGCTCGCATGCTGAAATTGTGTTTGATATTGCAGATCCAATGGCAGCCAGTAGCTGTGTTGCTTGTGGCGAATGTGTTCAAGCCTGTCCAACAGGTGCTTTAATGCCAGCTAATAATGTTGGCTTAGAACTACCTGATAAAGAAGTTGATTCCACCTGTCCTTACTGTGGTGTCGGCTGTTTAATTAAATATCATGTCAAAGATGACAAGATTTTATACACGGAAGGCCGCGATGGTGATACTAAT
>DAOUSK010000060.1 GCA_030627265.1 Methylococcaceae bacterium | reverse complement strand
TTCAGTAATAATGCGTCCTGCTTCTAGTCCGCCTAATACATTGATGCCCGCATCAATAATGGTGCAGCCATTTTCCATAGTTTGCACATCTAATCTTAGCTTGTCCGCATTATCCAATAGCTCTTGCACTAAAGGTTGAGTCAATTTATTTACACTTGCTGTGTATTGCATTTGGTATATACCTATTTAATAACGTTATTTTGTAAAAAAATTTTTCGATCTTGCAGCATTTCCTCTACTTGCAGCACCGATTTTCCATCGGCCATAATACTACAAATTGGCTGACCTGACTGAATTCTTGTTGTATTTTTCGGCCGATCAAAACTCCACTTCGGCCATTGTGGCGATTTAATTAAACAATCTTCGACTGCATAAATAACTTGCAGGCCTTTTATTGACGAATCAACCTTTTTTAAAACCCATGCTTCTGAAATATGTGCGCTAAATAAATCCAGCTCTGGGTAGAGCATCATGCTAGCAGGTGGGCGACAATTTATTTCTAAAAAATAACACTGTTTACCATCCCAGATAAAATCCAAACTTCCCAAGCCTTTAAAATCATAGAGTCCAACTAATTCATTCAGCCATACTCCAACTTGCTCTGCTTCTTTTTCAGGCAACATATTTTGCTTAATAATGCCTGCAAAACTAAAGTCTTTAGCACTCACTGTCCATTGCCGGTGAAAACCGATTATTTGCATACCTTGTTTTGCTGCTAAAAACAAAACCGAACCTGACTCACCTTCTTTATACCGCTGATAATACTCACCGCCCTTAAGCTCAGCTGTACAAAACTTTACCTCCTGCCCACCCGAAGATTTAGACGACTTTTTTAAATAGACCGCTGTATTATCAGGAACGAAAAAAGAGACTTCAGGGTAAGGAATATTCAGCTGTTCTAACTGCTGGAATAAACGCTTATTATCACTGTAGTTAGCATTGACTGCCGAACTATTCCCATAAATTGGATACTGCGTTTCCAGCCAAATAAGCGATTCAATTTCATCTTCTAAACCACTACCATAAACAACGGCTTGAATCGCATATTCATTTTGTAACTTCAAAACCTCTACCTGTAAATAAGGTAAGGACAGATTTTTCACTTTAATAACTTTTTCAGCAATGTCTTGTGTATCTTGGTCGGCAAATAAATCAACGACTAGAGGTATAAAGTTGGCATTTTTAGCCGCTTGCGCCAACATACGGCCCGAACTAGCAACAATCAACACACAATCAAGCAATCACTTCCCCACCCGAATTTTTTACGCTGGCTTGCATAACTGTAATATTGGCATAATCTGCAAACTTCTCGTTTGCTTGCTGCTCTAACTTATCCGCTAATGCTCTGTTGCTGACCAAGCAAAACCCTGTTGGCCCCCAAGATGTTTGCCCAATAGCAACCGCACCTTGTGACTGCATAAATTCCATCACCTTAGCAACATCACTACTGGTAAAAACCCCACCTCCTTGCGCACCAGAAAAATGCTCTCCCACTGATTTTTGTAGTTGCGTAATAACATCACCAAATAAATTTAGCTGATTTTCAGCCAATGCAGGCAATCCTTGCATCATTAACAAATAACACAATCGGGCGGCTTCTTGTGCTGAAAAAGGCGGCAGTTCTTTAAATGCTTTAATTTCATCATCACCATGCAAGCCTTGATCAGCCATATCAAAAACAAGGATAAAGCGCCATTCTTCAGGTACCGTCATTTGCGAAATAACCGGTGGAGTTAATGTTTTTTCACCTCGCCCTCCATCAACCACTAAACCACCCCGCTCAAAAGTAGCAATTCCTATCCCTGAACGTGCCCCACGCGCTGTTAAGACCGCTATATCTCGCACTTGCAAGCCCAAATCATAATGAACACTTAATGCCATGCCAACCGCCAAGGACATTTGTGTTCCCGAACCTAGACCAACATGCTCTGGAATCAACGATTTAACATCTAATTGCAGCTTGTTTGATACCTTTAACAAATCGCATAACTGCTGCACACAAGCTAAGGCACGGCTTGATTGAAGCCCAACGGAGCACAATTCATCTGCTGCCGAAATCGAAAGACAGGTATTAATTTCATTTAATGCGACGCCAATACTGCCAAAATTGCGCCCCAAAGAGGCACTTAAATCAATAAAACCCATATGTAATCGGGCAGGAGCAGTAACGGTAACTTTAGGAGCGGAAGATTTCAAAAGATTATAGTGGCTGTTATAAAGGGAATTTACATCATTATACTAATTGTTTTTTATTTAGGAGCGAGAGTTTAATAATAGCGACAATATGTCATTGCTAATGGTGTGTAGAACGCACCCTACTCTTATCTTTAACTTCTTTATAGTAACCACGATAAATCATCAACATCGAATAATTAATGAGCATGGATAATGGGGGGCGAGAAAATAAATAATCATCCATTATCGAGCAGGGCTCTCTAAGACATGGTGCAATTGCGTTAAGTCTTCCAGTACCAATCCTGCTAAAGATTGTATTTCTGGAGTAAGCTTTAAAGAGGGTATCAGCACCGAGTAAGCGCCAGCATTTTGTGCTGCCTGCAACCCTATATAAGAATCTTCTACAACTAAACAATTTTCTATCGGTTGACTCAAAATCTCTGCCGCACGTAAAAAAATATCTGCCGCAGGTTTAGCCGCCTTAACATGATCTCTGCACACCATTAAATTAAATAAAGACTCAATACCTGCATACCGCAAGCATTCACGCGCATTAATCTCTGGGCTATTGGTTGCTAAACAATAAGGCGTATTTTGTTTTTGTAGGTAGGCAATTAAGTCATGCGCACCTGCTTTAACCTCGATACCATTTTCCGCCACATGCACTTGCCAAAAGGTGTTGCTGAATTGACAGAATTTAGAAAAAGAAAAGTCTCGCCCAAAATGCTGCAATAATTTTTCTTCTAAAACAGAAAAAGACACACCTGATAAATCGATGCAAAATTCATCGGATAGCTTAAAGCCCATCGCTTTTGCTGCTTGTTGCCAAGCAATAAAATAGCTAGATTCAGTTTCTAGAATCAAGCCATCCATATCAAAAATTATCGCGTTATAGTCTGCAAGCATCATGTTGGCTGCGAAATAACTTTAATATACTCACCTTTTGCTTCCCGAGTAGACCCCACTAAAACTCGCTGATTACCAGCAGAATCCACTTCCAAAGCACCAGAAACCTCTACCCACTCACCTAGTTCAGCTTGCCCTGTATAAGTTGCGGTATAACAGACGATTTCATTAATGGTGTTGTGTTTAATTTTAAAACGCGCAGGATAATCAAATGCATAGCTTGCATTATTCACTTCAACTTGCAGTAACACACAGCCCTGTTTTTCATAGTTAGCGGTGTCGACATTCGCATCAACAATCAAATTAAGATCAAATTTTCGACCATTAATAAGTGCTTTATTATATTTTCTCTGCTCGTGCCAAACATAATCTTGGTAATTTAAATCACAAGAACGACGCTGATACGAAGCAAGCCAGTCACCCTCTTTTAAAGTCTCTAGTTTACCTTTTACAATCAACTCTTTAATTAGTTGCCTAACACGATGAAAATTTTCTCGCCCATAAACGACTATATCTATGTCGGAGCTTTCCTTTTGTACTCCAATTAATAATGAGCCGGTAATCCCCAGCACTTCATTTGAAATACCTTTTTGTATCAGCAACTGACATAAAGCAATACAATCTTGCTCGATTAAATCAGGTGTTTTTTTGACAATAATAGCTTGTAATCGCTGCCTTGGTGAATGATGCACTGTAATATCATTAAGCAAAACCGCATGGAGGTGTGCCGCTTTCTTTTTAGAGTAAAATAAATACTGTGCGGCATGTTGCTTTAAAAATTGATTGGCTTCTTCTGTTGCTACTTTAACCCAGCCAGACTCTTTTTTTATATAGCGCAAAAAACAGAGTACTTTGCCTTCCTCTAACCCCTGCTCAACAACTGCAAAAATCAAACCTTCTACCGTTTCTATAAAATCTTTAGCTTGATAATAATTTAGCACTAACTAATTTCAACTCTATTTCTACCTTTGTCTTTTGCCTGATATAAGGCCATATCTGCTTGTTTGGTAATTGCTTCACCATCAGAAAATTGCCCATTATAGGTTGCAACGCCTGAGCTCAAGCTAATATACGGTGAAATTGTTGACCCTTCATGAATAACCTTCAAGCCACTAACAACCGCCCTAACCTTTTCTGCTAGTTGCTGCGCGCCCTTTAAATCTGTATTAGGCAATATAAAAGTAAACTCTTCGCCTCCATATCGACACGCTAAATCAGCTGGCCTACTGGCTACACCACTTAAAGCCTTCGCAACTTTAGACAAACAATCATCACCTGCTTGATGCCCATAAGTATCGTTATAGTTTTTAAAAAAATCTATATCACAAAGAACCACAGACAATGGCTTCTTATCTCGCTTAGCCAGCTTAAACTCTCTCTCTAATGTTTGATCAAAATTTCGGCGGTTAGCTAAACCAGTCAATTCATCAAATAATGATAGTCGACGGTACTTTTCATTGATAATTAACAAGTCTTTTTGTGCTGCTTTCAGCTTTTGACGCGTCATGTAAATACGCTCCATCGCTTTAATTTGCATTTGTAAACGCAATGGTTCAATAGGCTTTGCCAAGTAAGCATCACCTCCTGCTAAAATACCTTCTTCGTATGAGTTTACATCTATTTTTGTACTTAAAAATATAATCGGAAACCAGTCATCGCCTTTTATTACTCGAATCTGCTTTGTTGCTTCAAAACCATTTATTCCTGGCATTTCCACATCCATCATAATTAAATCTGGAGAATTAGATTTCATATACTCCACAGCTTCTGTACCACTTTCCATATGTACAACACTATGTTTTAAATCAGTAATACACTCAGCCACAAGCATTCGAATCACTTTACTATCATCAACAATTAAGACTTGCATAACAGCCAAACACCTTTTTTATTATTATTCTCTGAAACATAGCACAAAAAACCATATTATTTTACATTTTTAGTATTTCTAAGCCTTGGTTAATACTTTCATCTTTATCTTCTGGATGATTTTTTAAAGCCAATCCTGAAAAATCAAATAAGTTAGTATCTGCTAATTGAGAGGGAGCAATATTTTTCAAGCTAGAAAAAATACTTTCTAAACGACCAGGGAATTTCTCATCCCAGCCTTGTAACATGACTTTCATTGCTTGGCGCTGTAAATTTTCTTGTGAGCCACATAAGTTACAAGGAATAATGGGGAACTCTTTTATTTGCGCATATCTCTCAATATCGACTTCTTTGCAGTAGGCTAACGGCCTAATTACGATATTAGTCCCATCATCACTTAGCAATTTAGGTGGCATTGCTTTTAATTTCCCAGCATAAAACATATTAAGAAAGTAGGTTTCTAAAATATCATCACGGTGATGCCCTAACGCAATTTTGGTTACTTTTTGCTCTCTTGCATATCCGTATAAAGAGCCTCTGCGTAAACGTGAGCATAAACTACAAGTGGTCGCCCCTTCTGGAATGACTCGCTTAACAATACTATAAGTATCATTTTCGATAATATGATAATTCACACCTAGGTCTTTTAAATATTTAGGCAGTATATCTTCAGGAAACCCAGGCTGCTTTTGGTCTAAATTAACAGCCAAAATTTCAAATGTAATCGGCGCTGTTTTTTGAAGATGCAATAAAATATCCAATAAGGTATAAGAGTCCTTTCCGCCTGACAAGCAGACCATGACTTTATCCCCTTCTTCAATCATATTAAAATCAGCAATCGCTTGCCCTACACCTCTACGCAGGCGCTTATGTAATTTTTTAAGTTCTTCCCGGTTTTCTCTGCTATCTGACATACTTTAAAGTAACATAATTTTAAAACAAAAAAGGCGAGCATAACGACTCAATAAGTCGCTATGCTCGCCCCTAATAATGTGCAAGTAAACTTAATTAACTCACAAAACGCTGGAAAACGAGTGATGCATTCGTACCACCAAAACCAAAGCTATTCGACATAACCGTATCTAATGTCACATTATCTTTTCGCTGCATAACAATTGGCATTCCTTCAGCAACAGGATCTAATTGCGTAATATTAGCAGATGCACTAATAAAATTATTTTGCATCATTAAAATAGAATAAATAGCTTCATTAACACCTGCCGCGCCTAACGCATGCCCTGTTAATGACTTTGTTGAGGTAATGAAAGGCATTTTTTCCGGTGTAAAAACTTCACGCAAAGCACCTAATTCACGCTCATCCCCCACAGGCGTACTTGTTCCATGCGCATTGACATAATCAATCTTATCTCCACGAATGGTAGACATCGCTTGCTGCATACAACGAACCGCGCCCTCACCAGAAGGCTGAACCATATCATAGCCATCTGAAGTTGCGCCATAGCCGGTTAGTTCTGCATAAATCTTTGCGCCTCGAGCTTTTGCATGCTCTAGCTCTTCAAGAACTAATACACCACCACCGCCAGAAATAACAAAACCATCACGGGTTGCATCATAAGCACGTGATGCTGTTGTTGGTGTGTCGTTATATTTAGAAGACATTGCCCCCATTGCATCAAACAAAACCGACATAGTCCAATGTACTTCTTCACCGCCACCAGCAAACACAATATCTTGTTTGCCCATTTGGATTTGCTCCATCGCATTACCAATACAATGCGCACTGGTCGCACAAGCAGACGTAATGGAGTAATTAATCCCTTTGATTTTAAACGGCGTAGCCAAGCAAGCGATATTGGTACTCGACATAGTGCGAGGCACCATATAAGGACCTACTCGCTTCAAACCTTTTTCACGCAGAATATCAGCCGCCGCAACTAAATTAGATGTTGAAGGTCCACCAGACCCCATAATCAAACCAGTACGAACATTAGATACTTCATTTTCTTCTAGGCCAGCATCATCAATTGCTTGCTGCATTGCAATATAATTAAAAGCCGCGCCATCACCCATAAAGCGTTTTACTTTACGATCAATAAAATCATCTACATTAATATCAATTGCGCCACGAACATGACTGCGAAAACCTAATTCTTTATAATCTTCAGCAAAGCTAATTCCAGATTTACCTGTCTGTAAAGAAGCAAGAACATCTTCGCTGTTATTACCAATACTAGAAACAATACCTAGACCTGTTACAACTATTCTTTTCATATACTTAGCCTCTTAAAAACTTCCAGTATCTGTAAATAATCCAACGCGTAAGTCTTTTGCTGCATAAATCACTTTTCCATCAACTTCCATTGTGGCATCAGCAATTCCCATCACTAATTTACGCATAATGACGCGCTTTAACTGTATTCGATAAGTCACTTTTTTAGCTGTTGGTAAAACTTGCCCAGTGAATTTAACTTCACCCACCCCTAAAGCACGTCCTTTACCAGGACCACCTTTCCAGCCTAAGAAAAAACCAACCAATTGCCACATAGCATCCAAGCCTAAACACCCTGGCATGACAGGGTCACCTTTAAAATGGCAATCAAAAAACCATAAACTAGGGTCAATATCTAACTCTGCAACGATTTCACCCTTATCAAACTCACCGCCTTCGTCAGAAATATGGGTGATTCGATCCATCATTAACATATTAGGCGCAGGTAATTTAGCGTTACCTTCCCCAAAAAGACCTTCCGTGCCAGATTTCAATAAATCTTCGCGATCATAACTACTCTGTTTTTGCATTCTAAAATCCCGTATTTATTATTATAGTTATTTAGATAATAAAAATATTATACCTATTTTATCTAGGGATAGAGAGTTTTATCACAAGATTTTTAAGCTAAGCTCAGTAGATTCAGTTGTTTTCAGCTAAAGCGAGTTTAGTATTTAATGCTGCCGCAGAAATATCCTGCAAAAATTCAGAAATCAGTGTGTTTTTTTCAGGTAGTCGTTGCTGATAAATTATTGCATAGGTCAATACCGCCGCAACATAGCCACGAGTTTCCTTATAAGGTATCGTTTCTATCCAAATATCCGATGCTAACGTACCATCAAACTTTAACCAACGCTTAACTCTATGAGGCCCTGCATTATAAGCTGCGGCTGCTAATGCATAATTCCCAGAAAAGGTATCTAACATTTGTTTATAATAAAAAGAGCCATATTTTAGATTTTTTTCAGCATTCAATAACACCGATTTAGTCCGCCAACGATGATTTAAGTCCTTAACAATTCTTTTTCCTGTTGCAGGCATTATTTGCATTAAACCTAACGCACCTACAGGGGACTCAGCGAGAGGATCAAACATACTTTCTCTGCGTATCAAACCATAAATAATTGACGCGGGTAATGTATTATCTATGGCATTTTGTGCAACACTATTTTCATATTCCAAGGGAAAGCGCAAAGAAATATCACCCCAGTTTTTTGCTTCTGCAACGCTCAGAATTGCTAGCTTATTCCAGCCCCATTGCTGAGCCACTTTAGCCCCAATTAATAGCTCGGTATTATTTAATTGTCCTATGGTATTTTTCCAGTAAAGTCGTGCCAGCTTTTCTTTACCTAAAGCTTTAAATTCACTGATAATACTGAAATCACGCGTCTGCAGCAATTGCTCTTGCTGCTCCTTGCTTGCTTTAATCGGCTTATCTCTTAATGAGTAGCTCAACTTCATTTTATCGGCCGCAATAAAACTATAAAAGCCTCGGCTTTCTGCGAGTTTAACGAATATTGCATCCGCTTGTTCTGCTTGTCCTAATTCATAGAAAACTCTCGCTTGCCAATACTGCCATCGAGATGATGCCTTTTCTGTTGTCGTTAGTTGATCAAGTGCATGCTGTACATGCTTCCAATTACCTTCTATTAAAGCCGCCCTAACAGTCCATTCACGTAATGTTGTATCTTTTTTCGAATTGAGAGGTATTAATTTTGCATACGCTTTTTTAGATTTATTAAACGCTAACTGTAAGCCAATCTTTCTATTAACCCTGTATTTTTGAGCTTCACTCAAACCACCTTTTTGCTGGTTACTTTCCCAAACAACAATACCGCTATTAATATCTTGATTAATTAAACGCTTAACTGCATAGATAAATAACTCTGATTGCCCTTTAAAAGAGCCTTTCTTAAACATAGCGGCATTTTTTGAAAGCTGTGTATTTTCTGCTATTTTCAACCACTCCTTCGCTTTATTTTTTACGCTGTTTGTAGATATTTTTTCATACAGATAAGCCGCTAACTTTAGCTCTCTCGCTTTAATTGCATTTTTATAACGTTGAAAAATAAGCTGTTGTGTTAAAAACTTCGATTGCACAAATCTAGCTAATAAAGGATCACACACTTTCGGTAAAGAGCGCCCTATTACCCAAATTTTCTGTACCGCCTTTAAAGCATTTTTTTTATATCCGACCTGATACCTAGCCCATTGATATTGGCATTGCCTGCTTAAATTTTTTGTTGGCTTATAGCTTTTAACAAAAGCCGACCACTGCTTACTTTTATATAAATACGAATGCCACTTACGCCGTAATTTATAAGCATAACCAGAGTTTTTATGCGCTTTAATAAACTGCTGAATCTGAGCAGATTTATCTAAATTTTTGCTCAAATATTGATAATCTAAATAAAAATCAAGTGGATAGCCTTTTAATTTAGGTTTGATTAGAAAATAACGTTCAATTTCACCTTCATCAAGCATTACTTCAGCAGTTAAAAAATCTTCACGCTGTTGCACCTTTACATTAGCGGAACTATCCACCAACCAAAACATTAAAAACACTAAAGCAAACCTAGCTTTCAACATACAAATTCCATTATTATCATAATGTAGACATAGTGAGCACAATTGGCATTAATGAACTTAGGAATGAGAACACCCTCGCTCCTTACCTATTGGCTCGATTAAATATTAGATGACTAGTACCAGCGCCAATCAATTTTATACCAGAATAAAAAACAATATCACCACTGTCTATTTGCTTCTATCTCATTCATAAAATCAATCATTAAATTTTTCTCTCTGCCAATTCGCCTCTGATAAATTAAAGTATAGGTTAATACAGCAGCGACATACTCTCTAGTTTCTTTATAAGGTATGGTTTCAATCCATACATCAGTTGCATAATTCCTATCTATCTTTAACCACCGCTTAACACCCGTTGGCCCAGCGTTATAAGCAGCTATAGCTAAAGCAAGGTGACCAGAGAATTTATCTATCATCTGCTTATAATAATAAGTTCCAAATTTGATATTAGTAGAAACTTGCAATAAATCAATTTTAGACTTCCAAGGAACACCTATTTGTTGCGCAATTTGCTTACCTGTTTTTGGCATTACCTGCATTAAACCCAAAGCACCAACAGGTGATTTAGCTAATTCATCAAACATACTTTCTCTACGAACTAAGCCGTAAATAAAAGCGGAAGACACACCTTGAAGCCTTGCATTTTCTTCAATTTTCTTCACAAAATCGACTGGGAATCGCAAATTAATATCATTCCACTCTTGTGCTTTTGCAACGGCAAGAATCGCTTGTTTATGCCACTGCCATCTTTCTGCTATTTTGGCAGCAACCACTAACTCAGGCTTAGAAAATTCACCTATTACTTCTGCCCAGTACTGCTTAGCCTGAAGATTTCTCTGCATAGCTCTAAATTCAGTAATAATTGCAAGGCTCTTAGTTCCCAATAAAGCACTGATTTCTTTTTCATCAACATTTATAGGCTGATGAGATAAAGTATAGTCCTTCAATACATAATCTGCCGCTAAAAAACCATAATAGCTACGCTCTTTTGCCAAGTGATTAAATATTTCAAGCGCCTTTTCATAATGATTAGTATATAAATACGTTTTTGCTTGCCAGTATTTCCACCTGTCCAACTTAATTTCATCTTTAGATAGCTTATCTAAAGCACCTTGCACTAAAACCCAGTCGCCTTTCACTAAAGCCGCCCTAACTTCCCAAGCCCGTGTTACCTCATCTGAAATTGTTAACTGCTGAAAGTATTCATATGCTCTCTCTGACTTAACATAAGCCAACCGCAAAGCAATAGAACGATCAACCTCCCTTACTTGCTCCTTGCTTAAAACCTTTCTCTTTTTTTGCTGTCCCCATACTTTCATTGCTGAGCTTAAATTTTTTGCTGCCATATGACTCATAGCATAAACGAGCATGTCAGCCTGCTCTGATGGAGAAGTATTTTTTAAAAAATTAGACTTTAAAATCAACCCATTATCTTTCAATAACAGCTGCCACTTGCGCGCATCCTCTTGAGTATGAGCGTCAGTCATTCTTCGTTGCAAAAAACCTGCTAACCTCGATTCACCGGCATAAATAGCTAATTTAAACCGTCCCCAAATCAATTCTTGCGTCAATAATGAAGACTGCTTAAATTTGTTTAATAAACTATCGCAATCTTTAGGTAGTGAAACCCCTGTTAACCAAATGTTTTTAGTGGCTTCTAGTGCTTCTTCTTTTTTTCTTGACTGATATCTAGCCCACTGATAACGACATTCAAGCTGTTTATTTCTAGCCCCTCTATCGTGCTCAACATAAAGAGACCAGTGCTTATTTTCATATAAATAATTTAGCCATTTTTGACGCAATTTCCGCGAATAAAGAGAGGAAACATCCTCTTTTAAAAAGTTTTCAACTTTTTGTGTATTCTTTAAATTCCCAACAAGCCACTGATACTCTAAATAAAAATATAAGGGGTAATCGACTAACTCAGTACTTAGTGCTAAAAACTTATCATCATCTTGACTATGTATGGCTTCCTCTGCCTGCAAAAACTTTTTATAAACTTTTGCACTTTCTATTGCATAGCATTCAGAATAGCCAATAAAAAACAGCAGGATAAGCATTATCTTTTTCATGGAATTCACCATACTTTATATTTCCTTTTACCCTAAAAAACAATGACCACACAAACAAAGTAACTAAGTAATTTAAACCATACCTTCAATCTAAACCCAGCTATAATTACCAATCAATCCCACCAAAATTTCCACTATTATTTGTGAAAAAAAAAGAATCACTGACCGCTGAGCATTACACATGGCACTATATCCTATGCTTAGTTAAACAGCACAAAAAAGAATTAATCAGCGCACATCTACTCGCCATTTTAGCCACTATGGCGACCGTTCCAGTCCCTTTACTCATGCCGTTATTGGTAGACGAAGTCTTACTCAATAACCCCGGCATTACCCTATCCACGATCAATCAATTCGCGCCCTTACATTGGCAATCCCCCCTTCTTTATATCACTGTTATTTTAATAGCTAGCCTTTGCTTACGAATTTTAGGCATTATTTTTAATATAGTTCAATCACGACAATTTACACGCATTTCTAAAGACATTATTTTCCATATTCGAAAACGCCAAATTAATCATTTAAAACATATTTCTATGGCTGAGTATGAAAGCCTAGGCAGTGGAACTGTGATTACCCACTTAGTCACTGATTTAGATACCCTCGATACCTTTATTGGTAACACCACCAGTAAACTACTTGTCGCTAGCTTAACTATTTTAGGCACAGCCTGTATTTTATTATGGATGCACTGGCAGTTAGGGCTGTTTATTTTATTACTCAATCCCTTTGTTATTTTTCTTACTCGCAGCTTAGGAAAAAAAGTTAAACATCTTAAAGCGAAAGAAAATTCTGCTTACGGCTTATTCCAACAAGCCTTATCAGAAACATTAGAAGCGATTCACCAAATTAGAATTAGCAACCGAGAGCAACATTATTATAAAAAACTGACCCTCTCTGCTGAAAAAGTAAAAGAACAATCGATTGCTTTTGCATGGAAAAGCGATGCCGCCACTCGCTTTAGTTTTTTAATTTTTTTACTCGGTTTTGATGTTTTTCGTGCCGCCGCCATGTTGATGGTGCTGTATTCTAATTTGTCGATTGGTGAAATGCTGGCTGTTTTTGGCTATCTTTGGTTTATGATGGCTCCCGTACAAGAGGTTTTAGGCATTCAATATGCTTTCTACAACGCCAAAGCCGCATTAACCCGCATCAATCACTTACAAGACTTACAACAAGAACCAACCTATCCTGCGCTACACAATCCGTTTAAAGATAAAGAAACTGTCAGCCTGCGCATAGAAAATCTACATTTTAAATACAGCACTTCAAAAGAAGATATTTTATCCAATATTAATTTAACCATTAAAGCAGGCGAAAAAATTGCCTTTGTTGGTGCAAGTGGTGGCGGGAAATCCACCTTAATCCAAACACTAACCGGCTTATACCCAGCGACTAAAGGGATGATTTATTACGATGATATTCCCATCAACCAAATTGGTTTTGATATCGTTCGCGAGCATGTGGTCACCGTATTGCAACATCCTGTTTTATTTAACGATACCATTCGTGAAAATTTAAGCCTAGGAAAGCAAGTATCTGAAGACGAGCTTTGGCATGCACTAGAAATAGCACAATTAAAACCCACTATAAAAGGGCTCGATAAAGGTTTAGATACCGTCATTGGCCGACAAGGCATGCGACTTTCTGGCGGCCAGCGACAACGTATCGCTATCGCACGTATGATTGTCGCAAACCCAAGTGTCGTGGTCTTAGACGAAGCAACCTCTGCATTAGATACAGAAACCGAATATAAATTACACCTTGCTATGGCTGATTTCCTTAAAAATCGCACCACCTTAATTATTGCCCACCGATTAAGTGCCATCAAACAAGCAGATCACGTTTATGTCTTTGAAGAAGGAACAATATGCCAACAAGGAAGCCATAAACACCTCATCAATCAACAAGGTTTATACGCTAAGCTTTATGGAGATTACCAACAGTAATGGAACAAATTTACGATTTACATAGCCACTCAAACGCATCCGATGGTGATTTATCACCTGAAATGTTAGTTTTACGCGCCAAAGAAAATGGCGTCACCCATTTAGCTTTAACAGACCATGACAGCATTTCAGGTTTAGCAGAAGCACAAATAACAGCCGATAAAATTGGCTTAGAATTAATCTCTGGCATCGAGTTTTCATGCACCTGGAATAAAAAAACATTCCACATTGTTGGCTTAGATATTGACCCGTCAAATTCCGAATTATTATCAGGCATCGCATCATTACAATCGACTCGTAGCACACGCGCCCAACAAATCTCCCTAAAATTAGAAAAACAGAACATCCCTAACGCTTATGAAACTATTTTAGCTGAATCCAATAAAGCGATGATTACGCGCAGTCATTTTGCTGATTTTCTACTAAAAAATAATTACGTCTCCACAAAACAAGGTGCTTTTGATGCTTATCTAGGTCAAGGAAAATCAGCCTTCGTTAATACAGAATGGGCATCACTTGAAGACACATTACATTACATTAAATCTGCTGGTGGCACCGCTGTCTTAGCCCACCCGATGCGCTACAAAATGACTGCAAGCTGGATGAGGCGCTTTCTAACTGCCTTTAAAGCAGAGGGTGGCTTAGGCATTGAAATCATCACGGGGCGAAATAATCCAGATGAAATACGCCGCTCCCTTCATTTTGCCAAACAATTTGATTTATATGGCTCGGCTGGCTCAGATTTTCATAGTCCAAAAAATAAATGGGTCGAATTAGGTCGCTTAGCTCCTTTACCGATCAATATAAAACCTATTTGGCGACTATTCTCTCAAAGCCCCCAAACAACCTAACACCAATGGCACAATAAAAATAATTAACCTTATAAATCAAACAAATAATAAAACATCCTTATTTAATTCCATAAAAAGACTAGCCAAATAAAAAATCAAAGCTATAATGGGTACATCTTTTAGGAGATTGTTGCCTCGGTGGCGAAATTGGTAGACGCAAGGGACTTAAAATCCCTCGCGTCTACCAATTTCGCCACCGAGGCAACAATCTCCTAAAAGATGTACCCATTATAGCTTTGATTTTTTATTTGGC
>DAOUSK010000050.1 GCA_030627265.1 Methylococcaceae bacterium | reverse complement strand
TTTCTAGTAGTTGTGAGGAAGGGATAATGCCAATCCCAATAAATAAATGCTGTTATTCTCGTCATCCCCGCATGCTCTTAGCTGGGACACCTTCTGCGGTCACAAAGATTCCTGCTAAGAGCATGCAGGAATGACGCATTTTTTTAGAATCATGAGTTCAAGTATGAAATTATTGAGATTGGTATTACATCGCTCTCTGGTGAAGACACAGATGATTATCTTATCTTCCATAGGGAGTTCAAAACATAACAAATGAAAAAATAGTACTGTACTATTGAAGCATCGACTAACCAATCCATAATGATAAAAAACAACCCGTAAAAGGACCAATCGAATGAAAGCACTTATTGTTTTAACCTCACATGATCAACTGGGCGATACTGGCAACAAAACTGGCTTTTGGTTGGAGGAGTTCGCCTGTCCTTACTATTATTTAAAAGATGCCGGTGTACAAGTTACGCTAGCCTCACCAAATGGCGGTCAGCCGCCACTGGATCCGAAAAGTCATGAACTAGTTTTTCAAACCGAGGATACACGACGATTTGACGATGACCAAGCTGCTCAGGATGAACTGGCGAACACTGCAAAATTAGCAGAAATGAAAGTAGCAGATTTTGATGCGGTATTTTATCCCGGCGGCCATGGCCCACTATGGGATCTGCATAATGACCATGATTCAATTACTTTGATTGAAAGCTTTATTGCTGCGGGAAAACCTGTCGCGTCAGTCTGCCATGCACCTGCTGTGTTATTAAAGGCTAAGGATTCAAAGGGTGATTCGTTGATTAAAGGTAAAAAAGTCACTGGATTTAGTAACTCCGAAGAATCCGCAGTGGGATTAACGGATGTCGTGCCTTATTTGCTGGAAGACCAGCTTATCGCAATGGGAGGTGTTTACCAGAAGGCTGAAGACTGGAATTCGCTAGCGATTGTTGATGGTTTACTTATTACCGGACAAAATCCTGGTTCGTCTGCTGCTGTTGCTGAAGCTTTGGTAAAAGCGATTAGCTAGATTGAATGTAGAGTACATGTAATCAGGTAAGAGGTTGGTATAGATTGTGCTGTTTTAGAACGATAAAACTTGTTCGTTATCACCTTATACCAATCCCAATAAGTAATGACAGTTATAAGCCTTTGTCATATCAAATTTATTTCACTTTTTCGTAGGATGGGTAGAACGCAGCACCTGTTTTTTAGCTGCGCAGTGAAACCCATCATCAACGCTATGTATAATGATGATGGGTTTCGCAAAAAGATGCTCTACCCATCCTACGGGGAATCTGGCGCCAATATTAAAATAATCACGCAATAGGGGTTAAGTGTTTATTTATTGGGGATTAGCATTATATCAACCCCATCAATCCCACGTAAAATCTGAACTTTCAGAGTGATGCTGTTAAATCATTTTCCTTTCTTTTGAATAAGAAAGTCAGCAAGGTCTTTATCCACAGGAGTGATGTGTGTCGCAAACCAATCCTTTATTTTTTGTAATAAAAGTAATTCGCCACCTTGAGAAAATTTACCTTTCAAATAGGCTGTTTCTTGCAGTAAATTATCATGCGCCTTTTTGTGTGCAGCGCTTTCTGGATAAGCGTATTTATCCATGAGGCGCTCTTCAGTTTCAAAATGGTAACAGGTGAAAACAACCATTTCATCTAGAATTTGACGCGCATCCTCTGGGTTAGATTTGTATTTAAGCGCATCATTCAATTTATTTAACAGGCTGGCTATTTTTAAATGCTGCTCATCTATAATATCAATGCCGAGAAGGGGAGTATCTTCAGGGCGTATCCAAGCCTCATTTATATCAGCTTGATTGTGCTGCCTTGTTGATAAGGTATAGGTGTTTTTACCTGAGGCTTTACTGGTATACATTGCCGTATCTGCCGCATGCATCAACTTATCAAGTTCAGAGCCGTGGTCAGGGTAAATAGCAATACCGATGCTTACCCCAATACTACAGCTAATTGAGGACGTTACTTTGATGTCTTCAGCAATGGTGTGGATGATTTTTTTAGCCATCATCTCCGCGCTTAAAGGGTCTTTTAGTGCAGTAATAATGATCGCAAATTCATCGCCACCCATTCGGGCCACCGTATCCATATTACGTACACAAGTCTGCAGGCGTTTTGCCACCACTTTTAATATAGTGTCACCGGCCTCGTGCCCATAAGTATCGTTGATAGGCTTAAAACCATCTAAATCAAGAAAAAGGAGGGCAAAGTTTTCATCTTTTCTTCTGGATTGTGAGAAAGCCTGTGAAAGGCGATCATAAAATAGTTCGCGGTTAGGTAGCTGGGTAAGATGATCATGATTAGCTAAAAAACCAACTCTAGCTTCAGTCGCCTTACGAGTCGATATATCTGTAAAAGTGCCTACATAATTTATGACACTGCCTGAGGCATTTTTTACTGCGGTAATATTTAATTGCGCTGGATAGATCTCACCATTTTTACGTTGATTCCAAACTTCACCAGTGTAAGCACCCGTTTTAATAAGTCGTTGCCACATCGCGGTATAAAAACCTGCGTTATGGTAATTAGATTTAAAGGTGCGGGGGTTTTTGCCTATGACCTCTTCTGAGGTATAGCCTGTGATTTTTCTGAAAGCCTTGTTGACGCGAAGAATCGTACCAGTGGGATCTGTTACTTCCATTGCCTCTTGAGACTCAAAGGCAATAGCTGCAATACGTAGGTCAGCTTCAATTTCTTTTTGCTTAGATATATCGCGGATAGTTGTTTGAAGCACTAAGCGGTCATCAAGCATGAGAGAATTTAGCATTATATCGCAGATAAATTCTTTACCTGTGTCAGCACGCTTATGTATCCACTCGAAACGTGCTGCGCCTTTTTTCAACGCTGTATCGATGAGTTTTTTAGCTAGCGTCATAGAGTCTGTACCACAGGCTTGTGTCGCTGGAGATAAATCAGCCGGGTGATAGGTGCGTAGTTCTTCGTGAGATTGCAAACCAAATAAATCCAGTGCCGCTTGATTACAATCAAAAAATCTTTTTGTATCAAGCATCAGTATTGCATCGCCCGTCGAATCAAAAAGGGTGCGAAACTTTGCCTCAGATCGCGCTAAGGTTTCTTCGGTTAATTTATTTTTGGTAATGTCGCGCGCGACACCAAATAAACCAATAATTCCCCCTTGCTCATCGCGTAAGGGGTACTTACGATTATCAACCCAGCCTTTATTGCCATCGTTACCGATGTATTCTTGTACTTCCTGCGCTATGTTAATGCCTGCAAATACTTGTTTTTCCAAATTGTAGTAAGTATCAGCATAGTCTTCTGGGAATACATCATAATCGGTTTTACCGACGAGGTCAGTCCAATGCTCAGAGGGAGCGGTAATAGCAACTAAGGTTTGGCTGGCAGCGGTGAAGACATGATTACGGTCTTTAAAGAAAATATAGTCATCCGTATTTTCCATCATGGCGTTGAAATTAGCCATCTGAGCTTGCTTGCCTTGTTGTTGCCAAAGATTTTTAGCATCTTGCAGTAACAGTTCAAGTATCACGCTACTATCCGGGTTAGCTAGTGTTTTAGTGTACTGCCCTCTGATACAACGAATACGCCCGTTAGCATGCCTAAGTCTGATATTAAAAGAGCCTGCAGGGCGCTTGATATCTGTTGAAAATAATTCTTTGGCAATATCTTGATCATGTTTATGAATACAACTTTGCAAGGATATTTTTCCACTGAGGAAGTCATCTACTGCATAGCCTAGCAGTTCATGGAGGTTCTCTGTCGCTGACAAAATCACCATTGGCTTGCTTAGGGAGATACAGAGTTTGGTGGATTCTTTTATGAGTATCATTTAAAAACTCTCATTTTAAGATAAGGCTGGTATCAAACCATTTACATCAATGAGGTTAGTCGTAGGTCTCAGTTGCGAGGAATGATTAAATAAATTATCCTTAGTAGACCGCTATTCTAGCAAAAATAGTTTAGGGCGATGGGATAAAAGGCTGCAAAACTTAAGCTAGGATTCTTTTTCGCTTAATTTGTGAGGGGCTTACGAATGGGCATGCCAGTATATAGTATACTTATCTTTTTTAAGTGATTTTAATTTGCTTATCCAACGGCTAAAAATGATAAAGACTCTAGAAATATTAATTGTAGATGACGTTAAAATGATTCGTCTGTATTTAAAAGAAGTTTTAAAGTCCCTAAACATTAATATTACTGAAGCAGAAGATGGCACTCAAGCCTTCAAACTCATTCAAAATAATGAGTTTGATTTGATTCTAATGGATATCGAAATGCCTGGTCAATCAGGACTTGAGGTGACAAAACGAGTACGCCAAGAGCTTAATTATAAACATACCCCGATCATCATCATGACAGCTCTGCAAAAGCCGGAGTTGGTTCAAGAAGCATTTGCTGTTGGCGCAACGGATTATATTTCTAAACCACTTTCTCAATTTGAAGTTTTATCACGCGTGAACATGCGTATTGAACATAGAAAACTGGCGCGTGAATTGAGAGAAGCAAAAATTATTGCTGAAAATGCGAGTTATGCAAAGTCAGAATTTATTTCACGCTTAGCGCATGAATTAAAAACTCCTTTAAATGCCATTTCTGGATTTACCCAATTAATTGCACTTGAAACAGAGAGTGAAAGCATTTTGGAAAGCTGCTCTTTTGTTATAGCCGCCGCTAAGCATCAAGAAGATTTAATTAATGAAGTAACCAACCTTGCTCAAATTGAAGCAGGCATTATTGATATAAATTTAGTAGAGGTTGATCTAGCAGATATTATTAAAGAATCTTTCAGCTTAACGACCCCTATGGCGGCTAAGTTTAACGTAAGGCTTAATTTACCTCGGAAAAAAGATGTTCTCTACACATTAACCGCTGATCACAAGCGATTGAAACAAATTTTTCTTAATTTATTGAGTAATGCCATTAAATATAATAGCTTTAATGGCGAGGTTAATATTTTAGTTAAGCCGCTAGCTGAAGGGCGTATAAAAATTGGTGTGTCAGATATGGGGGAAGGTATTTCTAAAAATGACATCCCTAAATTATTTGAAGCATTTAATCGCTTAGGGGCTGAAAAATCTGGTATTGAAGGTACAGGGATTGGCTTACCGATAACTAAAAAAATTATTGAACTAATGGGGGGAAGTCTTGAGGTTGAAAGTATTGAAGGTGAGGGCTCAGTTTTTTGGGTAGAATTAAATGGTAAGCAGCAAATAACAAACTCGCTTTAGCGGACACAGCTGATTGCAAATAAAGCTCTTTGTGCGTATTCAGTAGAAAATATCGGAGGGTTGCTTATTTTGCATCGACCTCTAAGCTGTTTTTCAATGCAATCAATAAACCTAAAGCAATAAAAGATCCAGCAGGAAACGCAGCAAGTAATAAACCCGAATAATCATCTAATATAATAAACTGCCAGTTTTTGGCTTGTTCACCAAAAAGCAGATTAGCTTGTGATAATAAGCTACCTAAGCTGAGAAATTCTCTCATACCTCCGAGTACGACCAATACAAAGCTAAAGCCTAGCCCCATTGCTAAACCATCGACTAAGCTAGGGAGAAATTTATTTTTGGAAGCAAATACTTCAGCGCGCCCTATGATGGCGCAGTTAGTGACAATGAGCGGAATAAAGATGCCTAGTGTTTTATAAAGTTGATAAAAATAAGCATGCATTAAAAGTTCAATCATTGTCACGATGCCCGCAATAATAAGCACAAAGAGAGGTAAGCGAATTTCTGGCAGGATAGTATTACGGACTAATGAAATGCAGCCATTGGATAAGATGAGAGTGAGTGTGGTTGCCATACCAAGTGCAAGGCCATTAATGGTGGTGTTACTCACGGCAAGTAAGGGACATAAGCCTAAAAGAGCGACTAGGGCTTGATTATTGGTCCATAAGCCATTTTTGACGATTTGTTGGTAGGTCATTTTAATTGAGGAAATATTTGAGTTTTATGTTGCTGGAAAAATAGCCCTATTTTTTTGACTTCATTAACAACGGCTCGCGGCGTAATGGTTGCGCCAGTAAACTGATCGAAATTACCTTGGTCTCGCTTAACTGCCCATTGTGACCTTTGCATATCAGCGAAGGTTTTATGATTAAAACTAAGTATCCAGCTGGATTTTTTAAGCTCTATTTTATCACCTAACCCAGCGGTTTCTTTGTGATCTAAAATGCGGACAGCAAGAATGCTGCCTGTGATATCTAAGGCGGTTAATAACTGAATATCACCACTATAGCCTCTTGGTGTGGTTGATTTAATAATAGCCGCGACAGGGGTATTGGCGCGATAAGCGCGATAAATAATGACATTTTCCAGCGTTATAGAATCTTCGTTGGGTTTATTATCATAAAGCGTTTGCGCTAAAACGGATTGCAAGCTTTGCAATAAAGCATCATGTTCATTTTGTATGATTTTATCTTTTGTCTGATGAAAAACAAAACTGACTAGACCTATCACGATAAAAGAGAAACAAGCGAGGCGAAAAGCGGCAGAAAGTGGTGTAGATGTTGGCATAGGGTGGGCTTTATTTTATAGTGTTTATTTTGGCTGCTCACTTAACGTGGGACATGACAGTAGGGGACGCATTGCGACCCTTTCGGATCTGGAAGTGGGACTTTAGTCCCGCACTGGATCGGGCGAGGCTAAAGCCCCCACTTCCAAGTTGCTCCCGTTATTTCGTGTATATTCCTTAGCCAAGGGTGCTATCGTTTTTTTGCCTTTTAAATAATAATCAATAGTAGGGGCGGTCAGGTTGGCTAATAAAACAGCAAAAGCCACTGCGTCGGGGTAACCTCCCCAAGTTCGAATACAATAAATCAAGCTGCCTATTAAAAAACCATAGATTAGATGCCCTTTAGTGCCGCTACTTGCAGTAACGGGGTCTGTGGCAATAAAAAATGCAGCACAAAGTGTGGCACCAGAGGCTAAATGAAAAAGTGGACTAGGGTAAATGCTGCTATCCATACTATAAGTGATGCTTGCGGGAAGCATAATACCTAAAATAACCGCAGTAGGAATCGCCCAGTGAATGATTTTTTGCTTCAATAGAAATAAGCCGCCGATTAAATAAGCGAGATTAATGAACTCTTTATTTTTGTCGGCGATAAATCCAAAAATAGCATGCTGCTGAATGCTATTGATGCTTTGCCCAAGGTGTAGCTGTGTTTTTGTATAGTCTAAAGTAGTGGCGCTACTGAGGCCATCAATCGATGTAGGCTCTAAAAATATAACCGTCAGCGCACTGTTGAGGTCTAAAAATAGTAAAGGGCTTTGCCAAATAGTCATTTGTAAAGGAAATGAAATTAGCAAAAAAACATAGCCAACCATTGCAGGGTTAAAAGGGTTGTAACCTAGGCCGCCATAGGCATGCTTAGCAATCAGTATGGAAAATAGGGTGCCTGTCACAACGACCCACCAAGGAGCAATACTAGGGATAGCCATTGCGATTAGAAATGCGGTGAGTAGTGCGCTGCCATCAAGGAGTGAGGGGAGAACTGATCTTTTTCGGGCATATAAGCAGAGGCTTTCGGCTAATATTGCGGTGCAGCTGGCTAAAAATAGCTGAATCAGGATGCTAAAACCAAAAAACCAAAAAAGTGTGCCGATGGCAGGGATGAGTGCAGCAATGACATAGAGCATCATGCGCTGCACAGTATTATTACTGGGCGTAAAAGGAGAGCAAGAGGTTGGGAATTGCATTAGTTGAGTTTCCTTTGGGCTGCCGCGGCTTTCATTTTTTCAATCGTGGCTTTGCGTTTTTCTAACAGGACTGCTTTTTCTTGTTCTATTCTCAATTTTCGCTGTTGTTGATTTTCAAAGCGTTTTTTTGCAAGAGCGGCTTGTTCAGCTTGTTTTTGTTGTTGACTGATTTCAGATTTAGCAATGCGAAAGGATTGCACTAAAGGTATTTTGCTAGGGCAAACTACATCACAGCAACCACATTCTATACAGTCAGCAAGATTATAATCAGTGCAGTTATCCCATTGCTGAGAACGGCTATACCAATAAAGTTGCTGTGGGAGTAATTCAGAGGGGCAGACCTTTGCACAGTCGCCGCAACGAATACAGGGCTGAATGGCAGATGCTTTGATGGGTTCAATTAATAAGCAGTTACTGGCTTTTATAACGGCTATTTCATCAGAAGCGAGTGCAATGCCCATCATAGGCCCACCCATAATTAACTGTTGCGCGTGTTCTGTATAGCCTTGGCAAAACTGGACTAAGTCTTTAATGGGGGTGCCAATTTTAGCCTGTATATTTTGTGCTTGTTTGATGCCAGCCCCAGTGACGGTAATAACTCGTTCCGTTAGTGGAATGCCTAAGAGTACCGCTTGGTATACAGCAAAGCTCGTGGCGATATTTTGGCAAATATAGCCATATTCGAAGACTAATTTTTGTGGAGGAATTTGTTCGCCACTGAGTACTTGAATCAGTTGTTTTTCTCCACCAGTTGGATAAATGCTAGGTACTTTCTGGATTTTTATATCGGTTTCTTTAGCGGCAAATAATAAGGCTAAATAAGCGTCTGGTTTAGAGTCTTCAATGGCAATAATACATAAGCTTGCTTGTAAAATATGCTGAATGATTAAACTGCCTTGAATGATTTCTTTGGCTGAAGCAATGGCTAAGCTTTCATCGCAACTGATATAAGGTTCGCATTCTGCGGCATTGATAATTAAGGTATGAATCGCTGGTGAGCCGCTTAGTTTTTTAGCGGTGGGAAAGGCGGCTCCTCCTAAACCAACAATACCTGCTTGGTGAATTTTTTTGCGTAAAAAATCACGGCTTTGTTGCCTATAGTCTAAACAAGGCTCTGCTTCTAATGCGCTATCTAAACCATCTGTTTGCAAAATGATGCAGTCATCAGCTAAGCCTGAAGGGTGTGCAATTAAACGTTTTTCTATTGAAGAGATTATGCCTGAACTTGCCGCATGAATTGGCGTTGATAAAAGACTATCAGCGATTGCGATCACTTGGCCTTTTTTTACATAATCGCCGACTTTTACACATGCTTTTGTATAGCGGTCAGAGGTTAAAAATAAAGGGTAAATAAGTTCTTTTGGCAATTGAGGGGTGTTAATTTTTGTGACTTGTTTGTGGCCATCTAAAATTATTCCTCCTGTAAAAGTCGATTTTTTTTTGCGCCAGAAAAAATTAAACATCTTGTGTCCATTGCCAATGATTAGCTGTTTTTTCTATCGGGCGCATAATAATACAGTCAACAGGGCAGGGGCTGATGCAAAGCTCGCAACCGGTACATTCTGATGCAATGACCGTGTGCATTTGTTTAGCGGCACCTAAAATGGCATCAACAGGACAAGGGGGAATGCATTTTACGCAGCCGATACAGTCTTGTTCGATAATAAAAGCAACGGCGGGGGCTTTTTGTTCGCCAAATTCTGGGTTTAATGGTTTGGCTTCTTTACCTAATAAATTGGCTAAAGCAATAATGCCGGCTTCACCATTAGGCGGACATTGGTTGATATCGGCTTCATTTTTTGCAATGGCTTCGGCATAAGGACGGCAGCCGATATAGTTACATTGACCGCACTGTGTTTGGGGCAGTAAATTATTAATTTGCTCGACTAAAGGATCGTTTTTAATTTTTAATTTTTTGTGCGCGAACCCTAGTAATAAACCTAACAGCGCAAAGACTAAACAAAGAAATAGCATTAATCTAAACCTACAAACCCCATAAAGGCCATCGACATCAAACCTGCTGTAATAAGGCTGATGGATGCACCTTGAAAGGGCTGAGGAACATCGCTGACATGAATGCGTTCACGTAATGCCGCAAATAAAATTAATACCAAGCTGAAACCTATTGCTGTTGCAAATCCAAAGACGAAGGATTCTAATAAATTATGTTGTTCTTGAATGTTGAGTAAAGCGACACCCAGTACTGCGCAATTAGTGGTGATCAGAGGTAGGTACAAACCTAGCAACTTATGTAATCGCGGACTCAGTTTATGTAAAATAATTTCAGTCAATTGCACAACAACGGCAATGACTACAATAAAGCTGATCGTGCGTAAATAGGTTAGCTCTAAAGGCAATAATAAGTAGTGGTATAAAAGGTAGCTACTGACTGAGGCAAGTGTGAGTACAAAGGTGGTTGCTAAGCCCATGCCAATTGCCGATTCTAAGCGTTTAGAGACACCTAGAAAAGGACAGAGGCCAAGAAATTTAGTCAGGACAAAGTTATTGACTAAAATGGTGCTTAATAATAAAAGCAGGTAATGCTTCATAACGGGTAGGTCTCGTTAGCGATTACAGGTTTATTTTTTTAGCACTAAAGGCAGGTAGTACAATCAAAGTACAAATTAGGGTGAAGGAAATACCTATCGCTAATAATAATCCCATACTGGCGATACCTTGATGGTTAGTAAACGCTAAACTAGTAAAGCTGAGTAAGGTGGTTAATGAACTAAAAAATACACCGCGAGCGGTACTGGTTTGCAGTAAGTGTTCGCCTTCAGCTAAGCCCGAATGTATGCGGTGCATAATATGGATGCCACTATCAACGCCCATGCCCATTAATAATGGTAAGGCAATAATATTAGCGAAATTAAATGGGTTGTTGAGCAATACATTAGCAGCCGCTGTTAACAAGCCAGCCAATAATAAAGGCCACATGACCAATAATGAGTTACGTAGGTTTCTAAGCAGTATTAATAAAACAATAAAAATAATAATAAAAGCGGTTGAAAAGGCTTGAACAAAGACTTCAGAGATGACTTTACCAGCTGCTAAATCTGATACAGGTAAACCTGTCACCGAGTCATCAATCGATTGTACTTCGGTTGCAAATTCAGTTAAATTTTCAGCGATATTTAGGTCTTTTTTAGGGTCGATAATGACTTTATAAATACCTGATTGGCTGACCCAATTTTGCTTGATAGCGGGTGGGATATCAGCTAATTCATATTCATAAGCGGCTAGGCTAGTAGCTAATTGCTGCATGGTAAAAGGGAATAAACGTAATAAGCTAGTTTCAAGCTGGTGGTAATTACTTTCAGGCTCAGGCATGGCGTCTGCCGAGCTAATGAAAGTACTAATATCTTGCTGTAATTTTTGTAATAACTCAGGTGAAGCATTGATAATAGGGCTGCTTAAAGCGTTGCTTATTTTAGCTTGCAAATCAAGTAAAGCTTGGCGTGAATCTGCTTTATCTAAAGGTCGATTAAAACTGTCTAAGTCGGCACCTAATACAAGATCTAAATCTTCAATAATCTCTAATTTATCCGCTTGATCTTTGGCAACAAAACTATTTAAGGTGATGGCTTTATTGACGCTAGGCAGTTGTTTTACATTAGTCGCCAAGGTGTCAGCATTCTCTAAAGAGTCACTTAGGCCAATCAGAACAAAAGGGGAGCGATATTTAGATTGCAATAAATCTTTGAAGGCGCGAACTGACTGACTGTTTTGATCCCTTAAATTAACGGGGTTAGAGTCAAGGTAGACATAGTTAAGTGAAAAGGCTGCGGCAATCGCTAATAAAACCGAGGTATAACGAATTGCTTTTGCATATTTAAAAGGGAAAGTGCATATGTAACAAGGTAAGTTACTCGCCTGTGTTTGTGGTATTTGTTTAATGGCAAACACTTTAAGTAGGGCAGGTAACAGGGTTAATGAGGTAATTAAGCCGACAAACATGCCACCACCAGAAATCAAACCTAGCTCAGAAACGCCTTCGTAATCGGTTGGAATAAAGGCAAAAAATCCAATTGAGGTCGTTAGTGCGCATAAAAATAATGAGGCGCCTAAAATACGCACACTTTTTTGGATGGCTTGTTCGCTGGTCATTCTATCTTCCCAGCATTCACGAAAACAGAGGCAAATGTGAATAGCAAAATCGACACCTAAGCCAATGTAAAGAATGGCAAAAGCAACGGAAAGTACATTTAAGTGTCCCACTGCAAGTGTAGCAAACCCTGCGGTTAAAATTAAGCCAATGATCAGTACAAGTAGTGTGCAAAGTACGATTTTAACAGAACGTAAGCCGACAAATAAAACCACAATAACCAAAGCAAGCGCAAACAAGCCGGAATAAACAGTATCTTCAGCTAAAACGCGCATTTCGTCTTCACCTAGTGCGATTTTTCCTGTCATACGAATAGTGACTTGCGGGTCTTGCAATTGAATCTGCTGAATTATTTTGCGTGCGTAATCTAAGGAGTCCTTGGCAGGTTGTAGATTGTTGAAATCAGCAATAGGTTTGGCACTGACAATACTACGTAAAGTATTTCTGTCGCTAGATTGATTAACGTCGAGTAGTTTCTGCCAAGATAAAAAATGAGTTTGCTGGGATTGTACGGCGAGCAGCGATTGGTCTATCTCTGTTAATAATGGATTAAGATCTAAAGGTAAGCCGCTATCGGTATTTTCTAAGGCTGTTCCTAGGATATCTAATAAACCGGAGAGGTGATAATTTTTAGATAGGTGCCCAATAAAGGGTTGTGCATCTGCGAGTTTAGTTGCTAAGTCATCTAATTCATCAACTTCAAGGTAAAGCAGTCCTTGTTGTTTCAAGAAGTCATTATCATCAGGAATGTAGACATATTCAAATAGCTGCTGATTAGTGCTTAAGTGCTTAGCTAACTGATTGGCGGCAATGCTGGTTTGTTCAGCCGTGGGCGAATCAACAACTAATAAAATATTATCAGCATCTTGAGGAAATTCTTTTTCCCAGCGGATGCGATTTTTTTGAAAAGGTAGATCTTGAGATAATAAAGTGGATGTATCAGTGTTGATACCTAAGTTATTGATCGTGTAGTGTACGCTTGCTGCACTAAGGGCGATAAATAGTAAAATAACCAACCATGAAAAGCGAAGTATTTTTTTGCTCCACCAATCCAGTGCTTTTTCGAATAAATCTATAGAATTATGTGACATAGTATTTTTATAAAAGTAGAAGGCTACAAATAGCTGATTTTAAGTGTTAACTAATATTTCTTGAGAGCTAATTTTTCCCTGTAGGTATTGTGTGATTTCGTCATTGCTAAAACCATAATCTTCAATTGAGTAGTTATGGCTGCTTTTATAGGATTTAGCCGCAATACAATCTTTAATAAGCTTAGCTTCGTATTGTGTGCTGATAGGCATATCAAAATGTTGGTAAATTGATCTTACCGTGGCCTCTGGGTTGGTGACTAAATCCGTGTATTCAATATCAAAAACATTTTTTTTATCAAACTGAGATTGGTAATTAATAATACCTTGGTAATTGGTGCGCACCATTTCAACGACACTAAAGCTTTCATATTTATTTTGATAAATATTAGGCGAGTGAAAAGACCAAGGTTTAGAAAAAACACTTAAAGAGGAAGCGACCGATTTGATAATATCACTGTGTATATAAATGGCGCGCATATCAGGAAAGGCATTATGATAAATACCTAATCGCCCGCCGGCAACAGCATTTTTAGCAAGAAAGACTTGGTTACCTGTGGCGTAAACATGACGTTGAACGGATAAACGGAAATTACGGGCAATTTTTTTTCGTGCTTTAGGTGGCAAGTTGTCGATACAGTATAGTTCGGGTATTTCGTGAATATAAGGAAAAAATAAGATTAAGCCAGGCGCTAAAAAGCTACTGACAAATAGAAATTCATCTTCCTCAGAGTAGCGTAAGCCAGCTTTATGCAAGCCATCCCAGCCTTTAAAAAAGTAATTATCAATGCTTTCTATAAGCTTGGTTAAGGGGCGACCAATTTTCTGATCAACTTTTGATATGAGTATAACGAGCTTATATAAAGTGATGGAATTAAATAAAGACTGCCATAAGCTGAGATAAGTGAATTGCTCATCTTTTTCTAACATTCTATGTAAAAAGGTTGAGCCGCTGCGTGGATTACTTAAAATAAATAAGGGCTGTTTCACTTCTTTACGCCAAAACCCAGGGAAAAGAATGTAGTCTAATAATTGAAAAAGTGAGACGATTAACCGGAAGGCTAAAATAGCTGGAACAATAATACAGCCAACGAAAAAAACAAATTTAAGGCGAAAATAACGCGGACTAAACATGCGTGAAATGAGTTTTAAAAATATCGGCCAATACAGAAAAAACAAAAAATTCTCCGAGATATAAAGTAATTTTGACAGTTGGTTTAGCTAGATTTTAAGTACAAAAAATATGACTTATTAAGGTGTTTTTGAGTTTTCTAGAGTGTAACAATTTAATAACGCCTAAACTCGTTTTTAAATTATAGCAGATTACTTAGGAAGGGGTTACTCTGTCGTTGGTACGTGGATTATGATAAGTTAGCTAAGGCTAATTTAGCTTGTTCTTGCTGTTGTTTTTTTATTTTAAAAGAAATATTAGCGGGGTCTAGTTTTGCGTTGACGGCTTTTGTCAGATAATTAGCCGCTTGATCTTCATCGCCTTGCTCTAATAAAAAGGTAGCATAATAATAATTACTAGAGACTCCCGCAGGGTTGACCTCTAGTGCTTGTAATAAGTAACCTTCTGCTTCTTTATCATCACCAAAAGCAATCGGCCAGCCAGGTGTTTTATAATAGATGACACCCATAGTTACTAAAGCAGAGCCTTCGCGTGCTTCTGGGTTAATTTTTATGGCCTTGTCTAATAAGGCTTTTGCTTGATTTACTAAGCCAAGTGCAACAAAACTTGATGCGTCTTTAGCCATTGTTAATAAGATGGTTGATTTTAAAATGAGTGGCTCAGCCTGCTCAGGGAAGGCGGTAGCAACATCTGTAATATCATTAACTAAGCTTAGAAATATATTTTCGCGTTCATCAGATGGTTTTTCTTCTGTTGTATTTACCCAAGAGGCCTCAATTTTTGATACGCGCTCAGACATAGAGCGAGCAATTGCGCTTTGGGTGAAGAGTAGTAAAAAAACAACAAAAATTAAATTTTTCATGGTTTTAGTATAAATAACTGTAAGATTAATTCAACTGATTAGTAATGTTTATTTAAAGAAAAACCAATGGATTTATTATAACTAATTGATTTTATTTGATATTTATTTTTTATAGGTGAAGTTGTTGTGGTTTTTTGTGAACTGAGTTGTATGGAATAATGCATTTGTTGCGTAATTGCAACAAAGTGGAAATTTCAATGTAGGATATATAAAAGTAAGTCTAGGTAATGAGTTTAATAGGATGAATAATGAAAAAAAGTAATTTTTACGGTTTTTTAACACGATTACGCTGGATAAAGCGCTGGGGTTTAAAGCGTAATGCTTACGAAGAAAATGTCATGGAGCATTCTTGGGAGGTCGCGACGATTGCACATGCATTGGCTTTAATTAAAAATAGGAATTTTAATGGCTCTGTTGATGCGAATGCAATTGCGGTTGCTGCTTTGTATCATGATGTGACGGAAGTGATAACAGGCGATTTACCAACACCTATTAAGTATCATTCCCCTGCGATTAAAAGTGCTTATAAAAGGATCGAGAAACAGACACAGGATGAGTTATTAAGCATTTTGCCAGAAGAATTACAGCAAGATTACCAGCCTTTGATTAATGAGGATTTACAGCCAAAAGTGAACCGAAAAATCATTAAAGCAGCCGATAGAATCTCAGCTTATTTAAAGTGTCAGGCAGAGTTGAAAGCGGGTAATAAAGAATTTAAAGCCGCGGCAAAGCGAATTGGTGCAGATTTATTGAAAATGGAGCAAGAGGAAGTCGCTTATTTTATGCGAGTTTTTGCGCCTAGTTGTGGATTATCTTTAGATGAATTA
>DAOUSK010000068.1 GCA_030627265.1 Methylococcaceae bacterium | reverse complement strand
GCAGAACCATCTACAGAGCCGTATCGAGAAAATCCAGCGTTTAATTTACAAGAGTACATCAAAGAACAGCATCAGTTTTCTTACCCAACGACACAAGAACCTATTAGATTAAAGGCTTTGTTTGAAAAGAACATCGCTTGGCATTTAGCCGAAACCCCATTAAGTGATGACCAAATACTCATACCTCAACAGGATGAACGTGTGCTACTAGAAGCCACAGTGCTAGAAACACTGGAACTCAAGTGGTGGTTACTGAGTTTTGGCGATAATGTCGAAGTAGTGGAGCCTATCGAGTTGCGTGAACGGTTTAAGAGTGTGGCAGATCGAATGGGAGAACTTTATAGGGTCTAAGATACATAATTTTGAACTGCATTATCAAAACTGACACCTATTGCAGCCCTTTTCGCGGTAGGTAAGCTCATTGCCCCATGGGACACTCTCGGGGCACTTACTGACAAATAACGGCAACAAAGAGTAGTAGTTCACAATTAACACATACAGGTAACACTTTGAAAGTATTATTGTTGTTTGTTATTCTCTTTTGCTGTTAGTGGTAATTATGGGACTTAAAATCCCTCGCCTTCTGGGCGTGCCGGTTCGATTCCGGCCCGAGGCACCATTAATAATTTAAAGGTCTGTAGCGTTTTCGTTACTGACCTTTTTTTTTGCCTGAAATTCTGGTGATACGGCAGAACAAAGACTAATTACCTCAAAAAAACTCTAAAGCCCCCCCCCCCTTTATACCAATCTCACTAATTTTTCATATTTCTAAAAGAAGCTGTCATTCCTGCATGCCCCTACAGGAATCTATCAAGATCATCTGAATCCTCGTTAAACGTTAAGATCTCAATAGCTCGACTACTTTAGGTGAAATACGATACCCAGATTCACGTAATATTTCTATTTGATGCTCAGCACTAGAAATAAAACCTTTTCTCTCAGCTGCAAACAGTAATGCAACTGTACCAACAACACTTAAATCTAAACGCAAAGCTTGCTTACGCGCCAAGGCATCATCAATAATTAATAAGGTTTCATTTTCGGTTTGCAACGCATATTCAATACAAGATTGCTCACCTAAACCTAGGCTTCGTGATAATGCAGACTGAAAATCAGGCGTATCAATACATTGCAACTCATTAGACTGTAATGCCTTGGAAATTAAATCAACATCACAGCCCTTGCCTTGTAAGCATTCATCAACAACCGCTTTCGTGACTAATACCGAACCAAAAAGTGCAGGTAACAGCTTAAGCTGATTAATCTTAGCGAATGCAATCAATGGCCCTGCATCAGCAATTACGACAGCCATAAATCAAGCGTATCCATTTCTTTTGTCGTTTGAGTATCAGGCACGACAAGATCAATATCCAATTGTGTTAAATGCTCAACAAATTCAGGTAGACTTAAGCCACTGACCTGAGCTGCTGCACCTAGCGATAAAACCCTGTCTTTAAATAAACTGGCAGCTAAAGCGGGTTTTAATTGCCGATAAGTATTATCAATCGACTGGTTAAGGTGAATAAGCAAGGCATTAGGTTGATTTCCCTTCATAATTAAAACAGGCTCCTCTTCAGCATGCCGAAGAGCTTCTGAAGGATTACGCTTTAAATTTCTGACATTGGTTGCATACATAATAATCCCCTTAATTTGAAACTAGAGTGTAGTCCACGTAAGGTAGGAACACAATAGTCTTTTCCGCCATTTTGGGTATAATCTAACTCATCAATTCAGCGCGAAGCCAATGATGGTGTGAGTGAGCTGGAATTGGAGAAATTGCCCGAGTTGTTAAAGTCAAAATATCAATCAGTCCGGGATATTCCGACGGAGCTTGGTAGTATTGCTGAAATTAAAGAGGCGTTTGTCGGGTTTCAGGCACATTTGTATAGCGGAAACTAAAATTTAATGATTAATAAGGTGAATGTATGAAAATTAATTTTACAGAAAAAGAATATCAGCAGCTAGTCACTATGATAGAAATTGGGGATTGGGTGATGACTGCGCACCATGCTGACGATAGGGCCGAAACGAAAGAATACCAAGCCCTTAGAAATAAAATACTTTCTTTTGCCGATGAAATGGGAATGAAGGGGTGCTATGAAAAAGAGGGCGATACTTATTTTGAAACACTGGAGTATGAGGAAAATTCAAAACAAACTGAATTTATTGAAGAGTACAATCAGATTTCATTTTGGGGCGAATTAGTCACTAGGTTTGCTGATAGGGATTATGCACAACAGTATGGTAATGAAGAAGTTGCTTTTGAGCTAAGAGCCTCTCGAATAACAGAAATAGAAAAAAAGTATGCTGATGAAATTAATGAATCAGGGATACTCAATTTTATAATAAAGAAAAATATTAAGCTTCTACATTAGAGGTAACAATGATGAAAAATAGATTGGTACTATTTATATTGATGGTTGGATGTTCAAGTGAATCTGATAAAACGGTACCCGAGCAGTCGAGTAAAATACCTGTCTTTAACGAGTAACTGCAAGCACTTGAAAAGTGCCAAAGGAGTTGAGAAAATGTTCCAGCTAAGCGATGATAAAAATAGGCAAGCCATAGACGATGCAACTAAATAAATAGAAAACCATACTTCAGTATTGTAAGTCCCATCAATGATAAATCAACCCTTTATTTTACTAACAACTATCAATTTAAGGGGATACAAATCAATTACTTGAAGCCTACTTTAGGTCTTATTTTGAGCTATTTTTAGCAAGCAATACCTTTTCTATAAAAAAGGTATTGCTTGCCCCGGTATCAAAGTAGGTTTGACTTGTCCGCTTATACTGACATTAAATTGGACGTGGGGCTTTAGCCCCGCATGAGGCAAGGCGGGGCTAAAGCCCCACGTCCGAAAAATGGTAGGTGCGTGTGTTGAAGCTATATTGCCAGTATAAATACTTGGATTATTCAAATTGAGAGTTGCTGCTATTTCACGATAAAACCAGTCTTATCCGCCTTATCATGCAGAGGTGATGCACTTGGGTGAGGTACTTTTCCTGAGGGAACGACTTTAGAAGCATGATCAATATGCGTCTCTTGATCATCAAAAAAGATATGTGGGTGAAAGGCTTCAAGTACTTGGGTTTTTTCTAAGCCACCTAGAAAGAATACCTCATCGACATACACACCCCAATGACGTAAAGTTTTTATCACACGCATTTCTGCGGGGGCATGTCTAGCTGTCACTATTGCAATACGCACAGGTGAAAACTCAACATTGAATGGTAGGCGTTCTTGTAATTTTGATAGCTTTTTTAACAGCGCCGCATAAGGCCCTTCTTGCATAGGCTCATTCTGTTGCTGATCTTCTGTCTTATTAAATACCTCTAAACCTTCTGCTCTATAGACAATTTCACTGCTCTCATCAAATAATACAGCATCACCATCAAAGGCGATTCTAACCTGGCCTTCCGGGATTTTTTTGGGATTGTTAGGAGGGCTTTTTAATATAGCCGCTGCGCATGTTTTGCTATCGATGACTCTTTGCGCATCTTTAACCATTGTCGTTAAAAACAGATCTACATTAAAAGCTTCCAGATAATCCACAACCGACTCACCGCCTGTAAAAGCATGTCTCGATATTTCCAGTTGATTATTCCTGATATTTTGCAACACTCTAATCCCTGTTTCAGGACTGTTCCTAGACATAACCACAACTTCAACTAAAGGCGCCTCACCTTCAGGCTGGTATTTATTTAGCTCAAGGAGTGCTTTAACTAATGGCATAGCAGTTCCATCATTAAGAGCTTCAGCTTCCCTTTCCAACATATATTTTCTATATTCAGCGATCGCTGTATTTTTATCTTCCTTAAACTTATTTTGAAAAACTTTATCTGCCTCTGTTAAATCAAATAGCGCAGTTGCTGATATACCAACAACCAATGTTTCTGATAAATTAACCGACATAAACTCTCCTTTTTAAACTCAATGTTTCACATTATTCACTGATGCGTTGAATCCAGCATTGACCCTAACGTAAGTTATAGGTAGCATTACAAACTAACAACTAAAGTGAGGACTAAATGAACCCTAATAACAAAATGACAGATAACTCGTTAGCAAGCAATACAATTGAAATCGCTATTCGCTTAATTCTTATTCTATTAATTGCAACACTCTGCTTTCAAATCATAAAACCCTTTATGATTCCTGTCATCTGGGGAGCCATTATAGCTGTTGCGCTCTTTCCACTTTACCAGAAGCTTGATAGTTTATTCGGCCAACGAAGTAAACTCACCACTAGCCTCTATGTTATAGCCGCATTAAGTTTATTGATTACTCCATCCATCATGTTGACAGCATCGCTTGTAGACACTTCTACCGAGCTAGCTAAAAACTTCAGCAATGGTACTTTAACTATTCCACGCCCCGAGCAAAATATTAATGATTGGCCCTTAGTTGGCAATCAAATTTTTAACTTATGGTCTCAGGCATCTAGTAATTTAGAGGATACTCTAAAACAATATGTTCCTGAAATAAAACAGGCGGGAGAAACATTATTATCTGCGGTTGCTGGTGTCGGCGGCAGTATATTTCAATTTATCTTTTCTATTATCATTTCTGGCATTTTCTTACTTCACGCTAAAAACTCCTATTCAATCACAGTAAAAATCGCTTCACGCCTTACCGATAAACAACAAGGCCTACAATTTGCTAATTTAGCTATCGCAACGATACGCAGTGTTGCACAAGGTGTTATCGGTGTTGCTGTTATTCAAGCGACACTAGGCGGACTGGGAATGTTTTTGATAGGAATTCCAGGGTGGGGATTATGGACAGTTCTTATCTTAATTTTAGCGGTTGCTCAACTACCGCCATTATTAATTTTAGGGCCGGTTATTTTTTATGTGTTCTCCATAGAAACAAGCTCAAGCATCGCCATTATTTTCACCATTTGGAGTGTTTTAGTTAGTATGAGTGACGGCTTTTTAAAGCCTTTATTCTTAGGAAGAGGCATGGCTACACCAATGTTGGTTATCTTATTAGGCGCAATCGGCGGCATGATGCTTTTCGGCATTTTAGGCTTATTTATAGGCGCTATTTCCCTAGCCTTAGGGTATGAACTTTTTATTGCTTGGCTAGATAAAGAAAAGGAACTGCTTGATAGTGATTTTCAATAGGCAAAAAGCCTTGTGCCAAGGTAGCTATCGTCTAAATTAATTTCATTAATAAACAGGAAGCGATAAGGTGTTAATGAATTAAATACCAACGTTAAACATTATTCAAACAAATTTAAAGGGAACCGCACCTTTTTGTTGAATTCATGTTGTCATATAAAAAACAGTAGTTCGTATAGAGCATCAGAGTACGGACTAACTGTTATTACACCCAGTTATCCAACCGTAACGCCTCGACGCGCTCAAATTCTTTTACATTATTGCTTACCAATATCAGGCTTTCGCTACGTGCATGCCCTGCTATATGTAAATCATTAACACCAATGGTCTGACCTTGCTTTTCTAACACCGCACGAATATTCCCATAATGCTCTGCTGCCTTATTTCCATACTCTAAAACATCCAATCGTGATAAAAAATCCTCCACTTGACGTAGGTTATGCTCTGGACGATCACTTTTTTCTACACCATGCAAAAGTTCAGCCAGTGTAATACTAGAAATACATAAGTGCCCCGCGTGTTTATTAAAGGCAGCTAATGCTTCTATCGGGCGACGCTTAATGACATAAATCACAATATTGGTATCGAGCATGTATTTCAGCATTAAAATGCCTCACGAATAGACTCAGTCTGCGTAGCTCTCTCTGATAAAAAATCATCACTGACTTTATCATCACTTAAAAAGAAACTATCCCATGTATTTTCAATAGGGCTTAGAATTCGCTCTTTACCCACTTTGCGAATAATGACCCGCTTAACACTCTCATCAAATCGCGCACCAATAGGTAATCGAACGGCCTGTGTTTTATTATTGACAAAAATTGAACCTTGCAGCATGTTTATAGCTCCTGATAACTACGTATAAACTATAAGTATATACGTAGTTATCATTAAAGGACAAAGGTTTATTTATACTCTGAGTAACTTCTTATTTTTAACAGGCAAATATATTTTGGAGGAACTTGCGGTTAGTATAGGCAGTCAGGCTGCCTTATACTTCCAGAGTCATTACAGTCATATACTTAACCCTATCCTATATCCTTTTTCTGATTTTCTTAATATGATAATCTGGTATCATTGTATGCTTTACATACTCAACAATAATTATTCGAATTTTACACTAACAAAGCCTCAAAAGAGAACGCAATAAGCCGAATATCAAACTGTCTGGCTGCACTATGGCTAAGGATTTGGATTTAACCAAACATTTGAAGGAAGTTGTAGTGCAATTTTTATTGAATCGAGGGGGTCTGGGGGGAGGGAATGGTAATTATTCTACTATACCTGATACTCTAAGCGATCTTTAAAGCATAAAAAAGGCTTTCAAGACGCGAGTCTGTGAAAGCCTTTATGATTTTAAGTTTAGCCGTACAAGGACGACCTTTAACATCATGCAATACTGCCCATTTTGCTTTGTTTGCGGTTCGAATTTACGTTACTGGCAATAGCTGCACCTGCAAATAAAGTAGATGAAATAATAAATTCGCCGGAAACAAAACCCAACAAACCAGTTATAAATACTACACCAATTAAAATATCTTTATATAAGTCGTTCATGAGTAAGTCCTCTTAAAATTAAAAAATGTGTTTATTTAAAACACGACTTCATTATAAGAGACTACTTTTTATTTACAATACATTAAAAATTCAATAGATTGTTTCTTTTTTGAATACAATACCTAATACCTTTGAAGGTTATTGAAAGTTAAACGAAGGGATTACACTTAAGTACTTAATCCGCCTTGCTATCAGCCTGCACCCGCTCATGATACTTAACTAATAAATACCCCGTGAAAGCTTGTAATTTTTGCAACTTCGGACTGTATGATATTAGCTTACGTGCATGATACAAGCTCTGATTGGCGGATAATAACTGTTTTTTTTCGAGCAATTGCACGACCTCTTGATAATATTTCTGAATAAGGAAATCACGGAACAGCATTGCCACCTGCGTTTTTTTCAAACTCAAGGAAAGCACTAACGCACGAATACTTTGCTCTTTATCACTTTTAGCCCAATACTGTATTGCCTTAGCTAAGTGTTGCTCTGCCGCTTGTTGCGCGCCAATAACAGCACTCAAATTCGCCTGACAGCGCGGGCATACCAGCGCTTCTTTCAGACGTGCATTACAACAAGGGCAGCGTTCCATCAAGATTCCAAATAATAAATAATATCGGTTAATTGTGCGCTAGGCTCATCTAAGCCCTCAATATTTTGCGCTTCAATACACGTCCTCATGATTTCAATTAAACCTGCCATATCCTCTTTATCTTCATCGGATACCTTTGCAAATAAACCCTCTGCTTTAATTATTAATTCACGCGCCGCTGCAATTTCTGGCGCATCAGAAACAATACTAGACTGCAAAGTATCTGCATCAATAACTCGCGGATCCAATTGTCCAAATAAAGAAGTAATGCGTTGTTGGGCGGCATCTAATGCTTCCCCCTCAAACTGAGATAAGGCGTTTTTAATGGTGATCGATTTTTCTAACCCAGTTTCTTTTTCCACCGCCGAAACATTTAAAAGTCCATTCAAATCTAGACCTAAAGTCAGCGTAACCACGTTACCTCTGGCAACATCTAATAAACCCTCAACTAAGAACTCACCTATTTTGACATTATTTAAAGCATCAGGGTCTTCACCTTGATAGATAGTGATTTCAACCGTATCTTGACCGTCATAACTGGTCGCAAATGCATCGGCTTTACGATTAGGCAAGACACTATTCTTATGAATAACCGGCACAAACATAAAGGGGTAAGGTTGACCATCCAATACACCGATGGCACTCGTCCCATACGTATAAGGCGTCACATCGACTAGCACCGTATCAACTTCCTGCCCGTTAATCATAGCCGCTTGTATAGCCGCGCCCATCGCAACACATAAATCAGGATCAACTTCGCTATGCGGTTCAAAACCAAAATCATTAAACAAGCGTTCACGAATACAGGGCGTGCGTGTCGAGCCGCCCACTAAAATAACTTCATCTATATCCGGTGCGGTTAATTTTGCACCTTTTAAAGCAGTATGCGTGGCATCAATGGTCGCATTAATATAATCTTCAATCATTTCTTCATAAGCCATTCTTGATAGCTCAAGCGAAAGATGTACTGCTGCCCCTTCATGTTCTAATAAATACTCTTCATTAATCTGAGCATAAGGCTGATCGGACAGTAAAAATTTCGCTTCTTCAGCTGCTCGTGTGAGTCGCGCCATTGCTTTACTATGACTATGTACATCAATGCCATGAGTTTTTTGTATATGATCAACCAAAAATTCAATAATTTGTTGATCAAAATCATCACCACCCAAATGATTATCACCATGACTGGATAACACCTCAACCACGCCATCTTGCATATTAACCACGGAAACATCAAAAGTTCCGCCACCCAAATCATAAACAAGCACCTTTTTTTCTTCAGCTTGCATAGCGCCATAAGCTAATGCCGCAGCTGTTGGCTCATTAATCATACGCACCACGTCTAAGCCGGCAATTTCTCCTGCTTCACGGGTTGCTTGACGTTGTGCATCAGAAAAATAAGCGGGAACAGTAATGACAGCTTTACTGACTGTTTGACCTAAATATTGCTCAGCGATACCTTTTAGGCGGGTAAGAATAATCGCGGAAATTTCTTGTGGTGTATAAGCTTGATCAGCCAATACCACTTGCGAGTCTTGCCCCATTAAACGCTTAATAGATTTAATGGTTCGCTCTGGATAAACCAAGTATTGATTGCGCGCCATTTCACCGACAATAACTTGGCCTGCATCATCAATACCCACAAAAGAGGCTAACATTTTTTTGTCGCCATCTTTAATAATGGTGACTTTACCTTGCTCAATAACCGATACTTCTGAATTAGTCGTCCCTAAATCTATACCAATAATAATTTCGTTCATGTGCTTATCCACGGTTAATTTTGTTTACTTTAACGTCTGCTAAACGCAGCACCTGAGCTTTAAATAAAAAGCCTTTGCGCAATTCTTGTAATACCATGCCATTTTCATGCGTGACATCCTGTGTTGTTTCTATCGCACTCATCGTCACCGGGTCAAAGTGCTTGCCAACACAATCAATCGCTTGAACTTGGTACTCTGCTAATAATTGCTCAAAACGCTTAAGAGACATCACCTGCCCCTCTTTAAAGCGCCCAATAAAATGCACATCTTTGGGTCGAGACTTTTTAAATAGGCCTTTTACTGGCTGGTAATTTTGTAAAACCTCCACGCCAGTATTCAAGCGATCATACATATCAACCATTTGTAATAACATCGTACGCATCAATTTTTCTTGCTGCTGCTCTAAACGCTGCCCATAAGCGACTAATTCTGCCGCTAAGGTTTTATTGTCCTCTTGAACCGTAGTCAACGCTGAACTCAAGGACTCTAAGGTATTTTTAAATTGTCTTGCTTCTGCCTTTACTTCGGTTTTTAGGCCGGTCATTTCACTCAGTAAACTATGCAAGTCAGGTTGACCTTGAGCAGTAAAAGGATCAAGATCATTCTGCTCTAAATACGTTTGAAAATCTTCCAATAATTCGTTTTTCTGGCCTTCTATACTCATTATTTTTTAGGGGTGGCTATAATATTTAAAAGCGTTGCATCATCAACGCTGGCTCGTAACAGTTGATTAACAAGTTCGGCACTAAAATTAGCAGGATGTTCAGTCTGTAACATTTGATCAATCACAGTATCGAAACTAGTCTCCGGCAACATAAATAACGCATAACTAACTCGGCTCTTATGATCTTTAATGGCAGTATAAGCATTGTGAATTAACTGAAATTTCTCTTGATCACGATCTGGCGGATTATCTTTGACTAAGCGCAAATAAGCCTGCTTAATGCCCACATCATTTGCAGTTGTTGCAACATCTAAGATTTCATAAGCTGTATTCATAACAATCCTCATGAAAAAGGAAAAGAGCCAGTATTTTTACCGACATCGAAACATTCAAGCACACCTTCAATACTGACATCAATATTAATACCTTGTTCATCAGCTGCTTTAACAACCATCAGCGCAGAAAATAAATCTGGGTCTTGCATCATAGCTTGCATAATATTTTTCTTATTATCGGCAGTTTGCATTAGATCAGTAACCGCCTGTTCAACACTGGTATTTTTAGATAAGGACTCAATGCTTGTATTTAGCTTCATCAATACTTCATCAGGAATATGAGCAAATAATACCTCCATGCGATCAAGCTTTTTCTCTTCAGAATTGATAGCAAACAAATCTTCAAGAAAGCCCTTTTTACGTTGCGGGTGTACCTGATAATAGCGATCCAACAGTTTCTCCAACATCATACCCGTCTGGAAATCCTTATCCTGCATCGCTTGCTCATGATAATACTTTAAACTCATCACCTCTCTAAAGCTACAATCCTCTGGCTTACCATCATTATTTGCATAAACGCGATAATACATCCAGATAGGTTTTTCCCATTGAGAAAAGGCGAGTTTGGCACAGTGGCGTAATAATTCAAAATGCTCAAGTTTTTCTAATATTTTGCACAAACTGAGAAAAATAGATTCAGCAAAACCCTGTTCTGTTAATGCCTTTTTCAGTGGCGCTTTAATTTCGTCTAAGGCCCCACGACTCTGTTCGTTATTATCAGCCTCATACATAAACTGCTCTAGCAATTGCATGAACTGAGTGAATTCATCTTCGGAAAGCAAATAATCGTTTGCAGATGGCAAAGCAGATAAAATAATATCTACCGGCAACCCAGCCGACAAAGTGGCCATACTGGCATGAAAGTACATACTAAAGGGGTCTGTATGCAATTTAGCTAAAGCATCAACAATTAATTGTAATCCTTGCTCTTTATCTTCACTAGCAAAACAAAGCAGCGCGCGCATAAGTTGCGTTTGCTTAACAGAAGCCTTACCAATATTTAACGCATCTGCCAGTACAATTTCTTTCTCTACCAAATGATAAAATTTTTCGCGCATCAAGCGGCGTGCAGATGCTAAATGGCTAGCAAACAAAGTTTGTTTCGCAAAGGTATTCAGCGGGTCGATTTTTAATATTTTTGTCGCATATTGGCTGGCTTTTTTATCAGTCTTATTTCGCGTTGCTTCTTGTACCGCTTGCATAAGTACATCAGTATCTTGCGGAAACTTTTCTAGTGCTTTAGACAACCATACCTTATAGTCTTTAGCTGCTTCTGCTTGCTGATAATAACTTAGAATCTGTAAATAAATATCTCGATCTTCAGCATCATATTGCAAACTTTCAATCAATACATCTGTTTTCTCAGCTGGCTTTTCTTGCTCACTAAGGTGCCGTAATATCAGTGCTATTTTTAAGCCGTTTTCTGTAGTATTTTGAGTAATTAATACTTTGATACAAAGACGCCAATGATATTCAGCATCGTAACTATTATTCACACGCTCGCACAATAAAGCTTTAAGTCGGTTCTCTTCAAACTCGTCAACCGCACCAAAGCTCTTTTTAAAATCTTTCTGCCCTGCCGAGTAACTAGCCAAAATCTGCTGACAATAATTTTTCGCAAATTCGATACCGCATAGAGACTGGTACTGAACCGCTATATTAAATTTCACCTTATCCGACAGATTCTCGTGCTGCCGAGTCAAGTGCGCCATAAACTCAAGCTGAGTTTTATTAAAACCCTTGATATTAGAGGTAATATTGCGCTGCTCATGATTAAGTTCCACTAGATTTTTCGCCAATTCAGCGCCTTCAAAAGTGCTGACTAACAACACCTGCGCAAAGCTGGAATAAGCCGAATGAGTCGGTATTTTTGCTAGCAATTCCTGCGCTTTCTCTACTGAATCAGGCAAGGCTATTAAAGCATTTAAAATGGTACGCAGATCTCTAAAAGCAGAGCGATACGGTAATTGTTTTAATGCCTCGCCTAGCTTTATTCGATTATTATCTTGATAAGCCTGCAATGCCGTTTTCACCAACTGCAAGTGGGCAATAAACGCAGAATCTTGCGGCAAATCTAGCGCTAACTCAGGATATTCAGTCAGTGCTAATAAGCCTAATATAGCGGCTAGTGCGGGGGATTCTTTATCTAACTGCTGTACTGATAATTGCCTAATGTTTTCCTGAATACTCGCTTTATTTTTACTTAAAATCAACCATATAATGTATTGATCATAAGCAGCATAAGGTGCTTGTGCATATTGCCGATGATTTTCCCACAACCCCAAAGCTTCTTTAATCATCCCTTTTTCAGCCAAAGTCAATGCCTGCTGCACATAACAATAAGCTAACTTCTCATGCCATTCGCCATCATCAGAAACTTGTAATAATTTCTTATAAAGCTCAATCGCCTCTTTATATTTGCCAACACTCAACTGAGCTTGAGCTTGTTGTTTGACACTATCTGAATCAGATGGATCAGCCATACGTTTCCTATTCATAAACTTGTGACGAGAATTAAAATAGCATATTTGAAATTATAATCTATTCGAGGATAGAAAATACAGCAGGACACTAGGTTTTCCTACCTATAAAATTTATTTCATCATTTGCGGTAATACACGTTTATGTAGCTATAACGGATTGTATTTATTGGGGTTACTTAACCGTTGATAGGCATGATCTTTCCAAGGAAAAAATAATAAGAGATTTGTGGGCGGATGTCGCTGAGAATAACTTAGGATAAGCTGCATTAAAATAAATGCAGGTTACTTTATTTTAGGCATAAAAAAACCAGCACTGAAGGCTGGCTATACAAAAATATTTTTAAACAATAAGTTAATGGCGGAGAGGAAGAGATTCGAACTCTTGGAAGGGATAAACCTTCAACGGTTTTCAAGACCGCCGCTTTCGGCCACTCAGCCACCTCTCCATTAACTTTTAAAACTTTTTGTAACTTTTTC
>DAOUSK010000069.1 GCA_030627265.1 Methylococcaceae bacterium | reverse complement strand
CCATCTCGAACTCAGAAGTGAAACCATTTAGTGCCGATGATAGTGTGGATTTATTCATGTGAAAGTAGGAAATTGCCAAGCTCTTAATACGAAAAACCCATCTTCTAACCAGGATGGGTTTTTTTTTGCCTGAAATATCTTAAAATACTAAACTAATTACTTAAAGCAAGCTTAAGTAGGGCATGGCAATAACAGAGATATAGGCGTAATTATGCTGATAAATTTTTTTAGTTCACTCGATAAGAAATACGTAGCAATAATTTCTGGCATATTATTAACATTATCATTTTCCCCATTTGATTTATATTACTTAGCTTTTATTTCTATTGCATTACTAAAAAATACTTTAAATAATTTAAATGCTAAACAAGCAATGATTGTAGGCTTTTTATTTGGCTTAAGTTTATTTGGCAGTGGAGTATCTTGGGTTTATGTCAGTATGATACTGGGTAAACAGGGCTTTGCATTAATGCCTTTTATCATGACTTTATTGTTTTGTAGCTTTTGGGCACTTTTTCCTGCAATATTTGGTTATTTTTATGCAAAATATAGAGCGGAAAATATATTTGACATTTTATTTTTTTCTAGCCTTTGGCTATGTTTAGAGTATATCCGTGGTGAATGGGTTTTAAATGGTTTTCCATGGTTACAACTTGCTTATAGCCAGCTAGATACGCCTTTTTCAGGGTATATACCTGTATTTGGAGTATATGGGACAAGCTTTATTGTCGCGATTAATTCTGCTTTATTGGCTACTCTAGTCAATAAGGCTAAGCGATTAAATGTTCTATGGATAATATTTAGTTTAGTTTTGGGTTTAGGGCTAAGTCATATTAAATGGGTGGAGCCTGCTGGAAATTATTTTAAAGCAACTTTAATTCAAGGGAACATTGCTCAAAAAGATAAATGGTTATTAGAGAATAAAAACAAAACCATGCAGCAATATTATACTGATACAGTTAAGCACTGGGATTCAGAGTTAATTGTTTGGCCAGAAACATCGATACCAGCTTATTATCATGAAGTGAAAGATAGTTATTTAGTTTCCTTACAGCAGGGAGCTATCGATAATAATGCGGATATTGTTACAAGTTTGCCGTATAAAAATGAAAATGATGAGTTATTTAATTCAGTCCTGCTTCTTGGACAAAAAACTGGAATATATAGTAAGGTTCATTTGTTACCTTTTGGGGAATATTTGCCGTGGAAACCGATTTCAAGTTATTTACTTGGCTTGTTAGATATTAGCTTAGGAAAGTTTTCCTCGGGTAAGGCAGAGCAAGTTTTATTGACTGGAGCAGGGTACCCATTTGTCACTTCAATTTGTTATGAAGATGCCTTTGGCCAGTTGAGTATTGACCAAGTAAAAGAGGCTAGGTTTTTAGTTAACCTTACTAATGATGGTTGGTTTGACGGCTCTATAGAGCCTTATCAGCATATGCAGATTGCAAGAATGCGCGCATTAGAATCTGGACGTTATCTTTTGAGAGCAACTAATACCGGTGTCACTGTTATTGTCTCGGAAACAGGTGAAATTATAGCTCAAGCGCCAGTGCGAGAAAGAACATCCATTACAGGAATGGTTATTCCTATGAAAGGGTTGACTCCTTATGCGGTAGCAGGGGACAAGCAAGTTCTTTGGCTGATTGCGCTACTTTTTGTTTTTTTATTGAGTTACAACAAATTTAGCTTTTTGTGTGTAACGATAAAGAAAATATAAACCAATAATCAAACTTAACCATACCGCAACCATTGGACCAATCACGCCATCATAAGGGCTGACTAGAAACTTGAGACTAGATTCTTGGTTGACACTAACAAGGCGGTGAGCCATTTTGATCTGGCAAACCCATGCAGCATGACAGCCTACGCACCATGCTAAGCTAAGTTTTAGATGAGTCCGCATAACAGCCAAAAATATACCAACCATCAATAGTGCCCATAGCGCACCTAAGTGAGCAGGGTTCAATAAATTATTAAATGCTTCCAATACTAAGTGGAATGTATCTGATAATTTTGCCTCAGAAAATGGAATTGAAGTTTTTGCTTTAACAAAATGCAGAGTTGAGTAATAAAAGGAGCTGATAAGAATTGCTGCAGAGATACCTAGTCTTTTCACGTAAGCAGTAATTAATATCCCTCTAAACATAGGTTCTTCTAAAAATGATATTAGGAGTGCTAATAAAAAACTAACTAATAAGTTAAGTAGTGTTTGCTCTAAAGTCCAAGAGAGACCCGTTTTTAACACGGTGATATCTAATACGTAACTAAGGTATAAAACAGGCAGTAGGGTAAAGATACCTAGAATAATGCCGAAAAACATATCTTTAATAAAGACTCTAAATTTTACAAACCCTAATTCACTCGCTTTATGATTTAGCCAAAGCATGGCTGGGTATATGCTAGCAATCAGTAGAACTTGTGTTGTTTTGCTGATTAAACGGCGTAACTCTATCGAGCCTTCCAGTAGATTATAGAGACCGAAAGCGATGAAACAGGAAATAATGGAGAATATGATTAATAGAAAAAAAGGTAAACTGATTATTTTTAATTTAGCGATCATTTAGATCCCCCCATAATGTTTGTACTGCAGTTAATACGGCGAGTGCAGCAGTTTCCGTACGTAAAATACGTGGACCTAGTTTTACTGGAATAAAGCCTGAAGCAATAGCGGTAGTCCGCTCTTGTTCTGAGAATCCCCCTTCGGGGCCAACTAATAGGGTGATTTGATTTGTATCATTTTTTATTTCAACTAGAGACTTCTTTGCAAAAGGGTCTAAAAATAGCTTAGTACCAGTTTGCTGTGTAACCCAGTTAGAAAAGCTATTAATATTGGCCACCTCTGGGTTGATGGTTCTACCGCTTTGTTCGGCTGCATTCTGAGATATTTTTTGCCAGTGCTCTACTTTTTTTTCTTTTTTATCGTCTTTGATTTGTACTGAGCAGTGCTCAGTGACTAAGGGGCAAGTTTTTTTTACGCCAAGTTCGACAGATTTCTGAATAGCAAAATCCATACGTTCCCCGCGTGAAATACCGAGCCCTAATGTAATACTTAGGTTTGATTCTACGGAAATATTATCAAATTTAGTGAGTGTAACGATGACTTCTTTACGAGATACTTCAGTAATTTCACCTTGATATTCGCCGCCTTCGCCATTAAATAAGATGACCAAATGGCCTTTTTTTATGCGTAAAACAGAGCGTAAATAATGAGCACACTCATTATTTAATTGAACGGCATTTTGTACTGCTAAGGCTTGATTGACATAGAGTCGGGATATGCGCATTTTCATTTCCTTTATAGCAAAAAAGGTAGCTAAAAACGATAAAGTCTTAAGCTACCTTTTTGACTATATATTGAAGCGGGATAAGACGTTAGAGTTTTAAATTATTCCATATAGCTAAAGTAGGCTCAGATTTATTCATTGTGTAGAAGTGTAAACCCGGTGCGCCATTATCTAATAATTGCTGACATAAATTAGAAACAACATCTTCCCCAAAAGCAATAATAGAGGCTCTATCATCGCCAAAGCCTTCTAATGTTTTGCGCATCCATCGAGGAATATCGGCTCCGCACATATCTGAAAAACGGAACAGTTGGGAGTAATTAATGATAGGCATAATACCGGGTACGATGGGAATATCTATACCATGCTTTTCACATTTATCCATAAAATAAAAGTAAGCTTCAGCATTATAAAAGTACTGAGTGATGACAGCATTTGCGCCTGCATCAACCTTACGTTTGAAGTTATCAAAATCATCTACCGAGCTATGAGCTTGTGGATGAGTTTCAGGATAAGCGGCAACATGAATTTGAAAATGGTCGCCTGTTTCAGCACGAATAAAATCAACAAGTTCATTAGCGAAACGAAATTCACCCGCTGACATCATGCCTGAAGGCATATCACCTCGTAAAGCAACAATTTTGGACACACCATGTTCACGATAGTTTTCTAAAATATCACGAATATTTTCTTTTGTAGAAGCGACGCATGATAAATGTGGCGCAGCTGCAATACCATTTTTTTGAATGTTAATAACAGTATCGTAGGTTTTATCTCGCGTAGAACCACCCGCACCAAAAGTAACGGAAAAGAAGTCAGGGTTAAGTAGGGCAAGTTCTGAGTGTACTTTTTCTAAATTTTTAGCGCCATCATCTGTTTTAGGTGGGTAAAACTCGAAGCTAAATAAGTCGGCTTTATTTTTTTTATTCATAATAGGCTATTTAAAATGAAAGGGCTAAAAATTTAATGAGCAGCGTTTAAAATTAAATAAACGTTGCTCATATCTATAATGACTGACTAGTAACGGTAATGGTCAGCTTTGTAAGGACCTTCAACTGGAATGCTGAGGTACTTTGCTTGCGCATCAGATAAGACGGTCAGTTGGACACCCAGTTGTGCAAGGTGTGAACGTGCCACTTTTTCATCTAATTTTTTAGGAAGAATATAAACTTCATTCTTGTAGCTATCCGCATTATCCCAAAGTTCCATCTGAGCTAAAACTTGGTTACAGAATGAATTAGACATCACAAAGCTAGGGTGACCTGTGGCACAACCTAAGTTGACTAAACGGCCTTCGGCTAGAACGATGATTTTCTTTCCATCAGGAAAGGTAACATGGTCAACTTGAGGTTTAATGTTATCCCAGCTGTATTGGCGTAAGGCTGCAATTTCAATTTCTGAATCAAAATGACCAATATTACAAACAATCGCGTTATTACGCATCGCTTTCATGTGGTCATGAGTAATAACTTGGAAATTACCAGTCGCTGTTACAAAGATATTACCTTGAGGAGCAGCTTCTTCCATTGTCACTACACGAAAACCTTCCATTGATGCTTGTAATGCGCAAATAGGGTCAATTTCAGTGACTAAAACAGTCGCACCTAAACCACGTAGAGATTGTGCGCAGCCTTTACCGACATCACCATAACCACAAACGACGGCAATTTTACCCGCGATCATTACATCAGTCGCGCGCTTAATACCATCGACTAATGATTCGCGGCAGCCATAAAAGTTGTCAAATTTTGATTTAGTAACTGAGTCGTTGACGTTGAATGCAGGAACTTTTAATGTGCCTGCTTGGACCATTTCGTATAAACGTAAAACACCTGTTGTCGTTTCTTCAGATAAGCCTTTAACATCAGCCATTAATTCTGGGAATTTTTCGTGCATCATCACGGTTAAATCACCGCCATCATCCAAAATCATATTAGGTCGCCAGCCATTAGTGCCAATGATAGTCTGTTCGATACACCATGCTGATTCTTCTTCAGTTTGACCTTTCCATGCAAAAACAGGAATACCCGCTTCAGCCATTGCTGCTGCTGCTTGATCTTGTGTTGAGAAGATATTACATGATGACCAGCGTACTTCAGCACCAAGTGCAGTCAGTGTTTCAATTAATACAGCTGTTTGGATGGTCATGTGTAAACAACCAGCAATACGTGCGCCTTTTAAAGGCTGTGCTGCACCGAATTCTTCACGTAAAGCCATTAGTCCTGGCATTTCTGTTTCAGCAATTTGTGTTTCTTTCCGGCCCCACGCAGCAAGAGACATATCCGCTACTTTATAATCTTGTTCGCTCATATTTGTATCCTAATGGTAATAAAAAATTAAAGGCCAGCGGCACTTTTTAATTCAGCTACTTTATCTGTTTTTTCCCAGCTGAAAGAATCTTCAGTACGTCCAAAATGTCCGTATGCAGCAGTAGGTAGGTAAATAGGTTTTAGCAAGTCTAGCATAGCAATTAAACCTTTAGGGCGTAAGTCAAAGACATCCCTGATAATATCTACTAAACGGTCTTCGCTAATTTTTCCTGTACCGAAAGTTTCTACGCTGATAGAGGTAGGTTCTGCCACACCAATAGCATAAGAAACCTGAATTTCACAACGATCAGCTAGGCCTGCAGCAACAATGTTTTTTGCAACATAACGACACATATAGGCAGCAGAACGGTCAACTTTAGAGGGATCTTTTCCTGAAAAAGCACCGCCACCATGGCGAGCCATGCCACCGTAAGTATCAACAATAATTTTACGACCTGTTAACCCACAATCTCCCACAGGGCCACCAATAATAAATTGGCCGGTTGGATTGATGAAATACTTGGTATCTTTATGTAGCCATTCAGCGGGTAGCGTTGGTAGGATGATTTCATCCATGACCGCTTCCTCTAAAAGCTTGCCGCCCATTTCAGGAGAATGCTGTGTCGATAAAACGATTGCATCAATGGCAACCGGTTTATTATTCTCGTAACGGAAGGTGATTTGGCTTTTTGCATCAGGGCGTAACCAAGGCAAAGTGCCGTTTTTACGTACTTCTGCTTGGCGCTGTACTAAACGATGTGAATAAGTAATAGGCGCAGGCATTAAAACATCGGTTTCATTACTTGCATAACCAAACATGAGCCCTTGATCTCCGGCGCCCTGTTCTTTATCGTCATCGTCATCAACACCCATAGCAATATCAGCGGACTGTTTGCCTATGGCATTAATGACTGCACAACTATCTGCATCAAAACCTATCTCAGAACTGGTATAGCCTATATCTTTAACTACTTTTCGGACGACGGCTTCGGTATCAACCCATGCGTTGGTTGTGATTTCACCAGCAATAATAACCATGCCGGTTTTTACCATCGTTTCACAAGCAACACGTGCTTTGGTGTCTTGCTCAAGAAGTGAGTCTAAAATAGCATCAGAAATTTGATCGGCAACTTTATCAGGGTGACCTTCTGATACAGATTCGGAGGTAAAGATATAATTATTATTCATAGATATGGTCCTTTTTTATACAAGGGATAAATATAAAGTCTGAACTTATAGGTATAAGTTTCAGGTAAAAAAAAAGGTTGCCTAAGCAACCCTTTAATGGATGGTGGGCCCTCCCAGACTCGAACTGGGGACCTGCCGATTATGAGTCGGATGCTCTAACCAACTGAGCTAAGGGCCCTAAAAGCTATTTGAAATCAGTCTGCATCTAAAAAGCATCTTAACTGATCTGAGCGCGAAGGGTGACGTAATTTACGTAACGCTTTCGCTTCAATTTGTCTAATACGCTCACGCGTAACATCAAATTGTTTGCCAACTTCCTCTAATGTATGGTCGGTATTCATATTAATACCAAAACGCATGCGTAAGACTTTAGATTCACGAGCAGTTAGTCCTGCAAGTACATTTTGAGTTGACTCTTTTAGTCCTTCAATTGTAGCAGATTCTACAGGAGAAAGCATCTTGGAGTCCTCAATAAAGTCGCCTAAATGCGAATCTTCATCATCACCAATAGGCGTTTCCATAGAGATAGGCTCTTTGGCGATTTTTAAGACCTTACGAACCTTGTCTTCAGGCATTTCCATTAAGACAGCTAATTCTTCAGGAAGCGCTTCACGGCCTTTTTCTTGCATGATTTGGCGTGAGATACGATTTAATTTATTGATCGTTTCAATCATATGCACAGGAATACGAATGGTACGCGCTTGATCGGCAATAGAGCGTGTAATTGCCTGGCGAATCCACCATGTTGCATAAGTTGAAAATTTATAGCCACGGCGATATTCAAATTTATCCACGGCTTTCATTAGGCCGATATTACCTTCTTGGATCAAATCTAAAAATTGTAGGCCGCGGTTAGTGTATTTCTTTGCAATTGAAATAACTAAACGTAAATTGGCTTCAATCATATCTTTTTTAGCGCGGCGTGATTTTGCCTCACCTATTGAAATACGGCGGCTGATATCTTTAAAATCAGAGATCTTGACCTTGTTTGCTGCTTCTATGTTACTTAATAATGCTTGTGCTTTTTTAATTTGCTTTTCTCTTGCAGATAAAAGCTCAGCAGATTCGCCGCCTTTAGCAATTTGTTCAGCAAACCATTTAAACTTTACTTCACTACCAATAAAAGCATCAATAAAGTCTTTACGGTTAAGCTTGGATTCTTTTACGCATAATTTTATAAGTAAGCGCTCTTGGTCTCTGATACTGGCGGTAACCAAATTAACCATAGCGGTTAATTTTTTGAAGTATTGCGGTACCCATTTTATTTCTAAAAAGCGCTCAGCAAGGTTATCAAGTGCTTCATCTGTTTTTTTATGGCTATAACCATTTTTGGCTATACTTGCTTCAACTACCTCATAGCTAGCCAGCATAATAGCGACTTTTTCTTGCGCTTCCTCTAAGGTAATACCTTTAGGCTCTTCTTCCTCTTCATCGTCATCATCATCAGAATTTGCGGTATCTGCAGGCGTTGCAGCAACGCTAGAGTCGTCATATTCTGGGGCATTTAAGTCAATGAAGTCAGACATAATGTCAGATAGACGCAGTCCGCCTTCTTCACCTATTGTGGCGAATTCAGCAAAAAATGTTTCAGAAACTGCGCCGGCACGAGAAACTGCACGAACAATCTGGCGTTGGCCTTCTTCAATTCGGCGTGCAATTTTTAGTTCTTCAGGTCGTGTTAGTAGACCAACAGAGCCCATTTCGCGCATGTACATTCTGACTGGGTCGGTTGTGCGCCCAAGTTCGCTATCAACAGCAGCAAGAGCGGCGACTTCTTCCGCATCATCTTCATCTGTTGTGACTTCATTTTCAGATAGATCTTCAGTATCTTCAGGTGCTGTTTCGTGTACCTTAATACCTAAATCATTAATCATTCCGACGATGTCTTCAATTTGATCGGGATCAATAATGTCATTGGGTAAATGATCATTAACTTCAGTGTAGGTCAAGTATCCTTGTGCCTTACCTTTAGCAATTAGCTGTTTGAGTTGTGACTGCTGTTGTTTTTGATTCATTTCATACTCTTAAAATGGCATACCGGTTTTTGACGTGAGGACATATGTTATTTTCGACCTGCTAACATAGTTAACAGTTCTTTTTGTTGCATGGCATCCAAGCCGCTTTTTCTTTCCTTAGCAATTAACTGATCTAATCGGTTTTCATTGCCTTGGTTGATTAATCGATCAATCGCACCAGAAAATTCCTCCTTTACCTCAGAGCCTGAGATAAAAAATTCATGGTTCATCATGATCTTTATATATTTTTCTTCGTCCGTATCTCTAAAGTACTCTAAAAGACAAGGCAAATTAATAGTGGGGTTGGAAATGATGATTTCAACTATTTTTTTTAATAAATCGACGCCTGGAAGATTTATTAAGTCCCAATTAATGTTTTTGTTTTCTAATGTATCTATGAGTTCAGGGTTTTGCAGTAACAAGGAGATAGTTGAGCGAATAGGGGAAAGCTTAGTATCTGCTTGTTCTTTTACATGTTTATTTCTAAGGTTAGACTTGGGTTGTTGATTAATAATATCTAAAGTTTCTACCTTAGAAAGTGTTTTTAATTTGTTTTGCATTAGTTCTTGAAAAATTCCATTAGGAAGCTTTTCAAGATGAGATTTTGCTTTATTGATTAAAGCTGCGCGACCTTCAATATCGCTAAGGTTTAATCCTTCACTTAAGTGCTCAAAAAAGTAATCAGATAAGGCTTGTGATTCGCTAATTTGTTGCTCAAAATTTTCTAGTCCTTTCTCCCGGATTAAATCGTCTGGGTCAATGCCTAAAGGAAGCTGCATTATTTTTATTTGTCGGCCGTCGCGGAGGCTGGGAAATGCTGCGCTTACAGCTCTCCATGAGGCCTCTTTGCCTGCTTTATCGCCATCAAAACAAAGCACGATTTCAGAGCTAAAGCGAAATAATAACTCCAAATGATCCTTAGATGTGGCTGTACCTAATGTAGCAACAGAATAATCAATCCCAAATTGCGCTAAAGCGATCACATCCATATAGCCTTCAACGACTAGGATTCTTTTAGGTTTTGCATTACGGCTTAATAGCTCATAAAGTCCGTAAACTTCGCGGCCTTTGTGAAAAACATCAGTCTCAGGGGAGTTTAGGTATTTAGGGAGGGAGTCATCTAATACTCGCCCACCAAATCCGACTACTCTTCCTCGCCTATCGCGAATAGGAAAAACGACGCGTCCACGAAAGCGGTCATAAGCACCACCGGTATCTTTTGCAATAGCAAGTCCGGCATCAATAAGCTCTTGGGTCTTAAACTGCTTATTTAAAGAATCCCAACTATCGGGCGCAAAGCCTATATGGAATTCTTGGGCAATTTCACCACTTAAGCCACGATTTTTAAGATAGTCGACCGCTTTTTTTGCTTCCGCATTGTTTCTTAGTTGCTCTACATAAAAACTTGCGGCTTGCTCCAGTACTTTAAATGAAGTACTGGCGGTATTTTTTTTAAAGCTTACATTGCTTGATTCCCGTGGGACTTCAATGCCCACAAAGCTAGCAAGATCTTCTATTGCTTCTACAAAGCTGAGGTGGCTAAAATCCATTAAAAAGCTAATGGCATTGCCCCCTGCGCCGCAGCCAAAGCAGTGATATAGCTGCTTGCTACGAGTTACGGCGAAGCTCGGTGTTTTTTCTGTGTGAAAAGGACACCTAGCTGTATAGCTATTGCCTGACTTTTTAAGAGGTAGGTGACTATCGATTAAATCGACAATATCCACTCTCACTAATAAGTCATCAATAAAAGGGCGGGGAATCATTCCTGCCATAAGATGCCTATACTATTAAACGCCGAGTAATGCTTTGATTTTTGTGCTGACAACCGCCATGTCTGCGCGACCAATCATTGCAGGTCTTACAATTCCCATGACTTTTCCCATATCTTTAATTGAACTTGCTGATGATTCTGAAATTGCGGCTTGAACCATTTCAGTTATTTCATCTTCAGTTAAAGCTTTTGGTAGAAAGTCCTGTATGACAAGTATTTCAGCTTCTTCAATTTCTGCTAAATCGACGCGATTCGCATCACGATATTGCTTGATTGATTCACGGCGTTGCTTGAGCATTTTATCTAAAACAGCAATGACGCGAGCGTCATCTAGTTCAATACGCTCATCAACTTCTACTTGTTTGGTAGCAGATAGAATGAGCCGAATAACGCCTAAGCGCTCTTTTTGACGGCTCTTCATTGCTGCTTTCATTTCGTCTTTAAGACGAACTAGCATCGTAGTCATGATAAATTACAGCTGTGGACGGCCACGACGAAGATTTTTCAGTGCGTAACGCTCACGAGATAATTTTTTCAAGTGACGTTTAACTGCTGCTGCTGCTTTACGCTTACGTTCTGCCGTTGGTTTTTCGTAGAATTCACGACGACGAACTTCTGATAAAACGCCTGCTTTTTCACAAGAGCGTTTGAAGCGACGGATAGCGATATCGAATGGTTCGTTTTCTTTCAATTTAATTGAAGGCATTAATTTTCCTAGTTTGCTAAAATTCTATAAATAGCCGGCGTGTAAATATACAGCTAGCGAAACCCTCGATTATATCAGTAACTTTTTTAAAATCAAAATCTATGTATATTTTAGGTATAGAAACATCCTGTGACGAAACCGGCGTAGCCATCTATCACAGCACGCAAGGGCTAATTCAGCATACATTATATAGCCAAATTGCGATGCATAACGAGTACGGAGGAATTGTTCCAGAATTAGCCTCTCGAGACCATATTAGAAAATTAATTCCCTTAATTAAAGAGTGCTTACAGCTAAGCCAGCTTAAAAAAGCAGATATTGATGCCATTGCTTATACGGCAGGCCCAGGATTGGTGGGCGCTTTATTAGTCGGTGCAGCCGCTGCAAAAAGTTTAGCTTGGACTTTAGGGGTGCCTGCTTTAGGAATACATCATATGGAAGGGCATTTATTAGCGCCCATGTTAGAAGAGCATAAGCCTGAGTTTCCTTTTGTGGCTTTATTAATTTCTGGAGGACATACGTTATTGGTGGAGGTGCAAGGCATAGGCCAATATCAATTACTAGGAGAGTCTTTAGATGATGCGGCAGGCGAAGCCTTTGATAAAGCTGCTAAATTATTAGGTTTAGCCTATCCAGGAGGACCTTTGCTTTCTAAGCTTGCTGAAAAAGGCAATGCCGGCCGCTTTAAATTTCCTCGGCCTATGACCGATAGACCGGGCTTAGATTTTAGTTTTAGTGGATTAAAAACATTCACCATGAATACTTTTAATCACACCGAAAAGACCGAGCAAGATAAAGCCGATGTTGCTCTAGCATTTCAGCAAGCAACGGCAGAAACATTAGCGATTAAATGTAAACGGGCCTTAAAACAAACTGGAATTAAACGCCTTGTTGTTGCCGGTGGTGTGAGTGCCAATACAAAAATCCGACAGCATTTAGAAATAATGACAAAAAAAGAACGTGCGGAATTATATTTTCCACGGCCTGAATTTTGTACCGATAATGGCGCAATGATTGCCTATGCAGGCTGTCAACGCTTAATGGCGGGAGAAGTTGAATCTTTAGAAATTAATGCTCGCCCACGTTGGCCGATTGATGAATTAGTGCAGACTCAATAAAATTGGTAGGCAGGCATTCGGAGCTTGTAAAAGTATTCAATAATAAGCTATAAAAAATAGGTTTCGTAGGCTGCGGCTTACCAATACAAAACCGTAGCCCGTATGGAGGTACGGAATACGGGATAAACAACGCATCGAATGCTCCGTATTGCGCAAGCTTCATACGAGCTACTTTGTTTTATAAGTGCAGGCTGAATGCTTGCGTACCGTTGTGCTGCTTTATTTTTTCAAAGCACTGGCAAATGCATTCGCCATTGAACTTGGTACCGGTGCCGCTTTTTTAATCGTGTGTTTTGACGGTGTTCGGGGTGAATGAGAGGAAACCTGCTTTTCTTCCCCACCTTCTTTTTTCATAGAGAGCGCAATCCGTTTACGTGGAATATCAATATCGACTACTTTAACCATCACTTT
>DAOUSK010000128.1 GCA_030627265.1 Methylococcaceae bacterium | reverse complement strand
GCTCTAATACATCGGCGAGTTGAGTTAAAGTATTTATTGTCATTTATTTTTTCGTTTGTTGTACAAAGTGCATAATTTGTTCGGTATCATTAATATCACGCATAATAATACCAGATTCTTCTATTTGTTCTTTTATATCTTGAAAAGCATTCAATAATATATCTTTTTCTTGCTCAGGTGGCTGAAAAGCAAATAAAACACGATTTGGCTGAATAAAACCATGCCTCTTAAGTTGTTGAATTTTTGTTAGCCAAGTTAAGCCATGCTCAATTAATAGCTTGGGCTGGTTATGCTTAAAATGAATTGGTTTAATCGCTAAGTTTTCTTGTTGGTTTACAAAGGGAAAAGTGACTTTATAAATCTCTTCATTTCCTATCTCCGCATCTAAAACAAAATTTTTACTAAGAAGGCTAGAATCCCTTAATAAAGTCTTAATACGTTTTTTCATTTTCTCTTCAAAGCCTTCTCGACGGGTAAAGCTACGATGTACATAGCGCTGAAATAAATCATCAATCGTATTCTTTATGTTTTCTGTCAGTAGTACCCGTGAAGGACTGTATTGAATAATACCCTCTCGTTGACGAATCAATTCAGTATAAATATATTCACCTTTAGCTTTTTCAACTTCTTGGCTATAGGCTTGGATGCGCTCTAATTCATCTCGAATAATCTTTAAGCTATGAGTATAAATTTGCTTGTCGAGTGGATCAAAAAATTGACAAATACGCCCCGATTCTTTCGCTGAACGTAATTTAAATGACAGCTTTTGGCTAGTAGGTGAGTAAAGAACAACACCTACATTAGCAAACTCTTCTGTTTCAGTAAAAGGCTGAAAACGAATAATGCTGTATTTAGCGACTTGTCTATTCATTTAGTTTTCTCCAAAGATTACCATCCGCTTCGTTTTTTAATCGCTGAAGGGTGCTGTCAGGATTAAATTCATGATTTTCTTGCTTCCAGGCATCGGGTATTGCATCCCACCATTGTTGCCATTTTTTTAAACTCTGCTTCAGTTTAGTCTCAAATTTCTGTTTATCAATTAAACTGAACTGATAATGAGAAAATTGAGCTTGAAAAACATGAGTTTCCCAAAATAACTTTAAATTAAACTCATGACCGAAAGCTAAATTATGATCAATAATAAATAAGGGGTTAGTCGTACTTTGACACAATAAATTAGGGTTTCCACCGTGTTCTGTTAAGGTTCTATCTTCATTTTCAATCCATAAATCAAATAATAGAATCTCTCTTTGTAAGGCAATAGGCAGGGATGCTAATAAAGAATATTTTAATTCAGTTGTCGCGGTTACTTGTTCAGAAACAAAAACATCTCCTGCTCCTAAAGAGTCTGCAGGAATATCTGAGTAATCAATTAATAGGCTATCAATATACGCAATATGAAAATCTGGAATAGGTAAGCCAAGTGATCGTGCTAAGTTAGCTGCCATCCATTCTTTTATTAGCCCCGACGCGGTAGCCGCCTTACCCTTAGCATAATACAGCTTGCCATCATTTCCCCGACAAATCAAAGGCTTCGTCATTCCTTGGCTGGCAACTCCTTGTATTTCAATTAATTCTAGCATTCAATGATTTAAGACAATTTATTGCTTATACATATCAGCAGGATCTTTTAGAACACCAGAATTTACGACCCATTCATTATTTTCTAAAGTGCGGTAAAAACAACTTTCGCGCCCTGTATGGCAAGCAATTCCGCCTTGTTGTTCAATTTCCAGCAAAATCACATCTTCATCGCAATCGACCGAAATTTTTATGATTTTTTGCTGATTGCCTGATTCTTCACCCTTGCGCCATAATCGTTGGCGGGAGCGTGACCAATACACGGCATAACCTGTTTCGTGTGTTAACGCTAAAGATTCACGGTTCATCCAGGCAAACATAACCACTTTCCCAGCGCTAGTTTGAGCAATAACAGGGACTAAGTTATCCTTAGTCCAGCGTATTTCATCTAACCATGAGGCTTTCATTATAAGCGAACCTCTATGCCGCGTGACTGCATATATTCTTTTGCTTCTTGCACGCTGTATTCGGCAAAATGAAAAATACTGGCAGCTAATACTGCGTCAGCTTTACCTTGTAAAACCCCTTCAGCTAAATGCTCTAAAGTACCCACACCGCCTGAAGCAATCACAGGCACAGAAACAGCATCACTCACGGCTCGCGTTAAAGCCAAATCAAAACCGACTTTTGTACCATCTTGATCCATACTGGTTAATAAGATTTCACCTGCGCCATAGTCGACCATTTTAATCGCCCACTCAACCGCATCAATGCCCGTACTTTTACGACCACCATGGGTAAAAATTTCCCATTTATTCGGCTCATTTTTTGCGCTGACTTTTTTAGCATCAATGGCAACAACAATGCATTGTGAGCCAAATTTATCGGCGGCTTCTTTAACAAATTCAGGGTTAAGAATAGCCGCGCTATTAATGCCGACTTTATCTGCGCCTGCATTTAACATGCGGCGTATATCTTCAACCTTACGAATACCACCACCGACCGTTAAAGGAATAAACACTTCACTGGCGACTTGCTCAACCATATGCACCATGGTTTCACGGTTATTATGGGTTGCACCAATGTCTAAAAAGGTGATTTCATCCGCGCCTTCACTGTCATATCGACGAGCCACTTCAACGGGGTCGCCTGCATCACGGATATCGACAAACTGAACACCTTTAACAACGCGCCCATCTGCCACATCAAGACAAGGAATAATACGTTTAGCTAAACTCATGCAGCAAAAGTTTGAGCGATTTTTTCAGCTTCTTCAAAATCTAAGGTACCTTCATAAATCGCACGACCTGTAATCGCGCCCATAATGCCATCAGCTGCAACAGCCCCTAATCCAGTAATATCGTCCATATTGGTAATTCCACCTGAGGCAATAACAGGAATACTAATAGCACGTGCTAGCCGGGCAGTTGCGTCCACATTGACCCCTTGCATCATGCCATCACGGGCAATATCAGTATAAATAATAGAGACCACGCCATGCGCTTCAAAGGTTTTAGCGAGATCGGTCACATCATGGTCAGATACCGTCGCCCAGCCATCAATGGCTACTTTGCCATCTTTAGCATCTAAGCCAACAATCACATGGCCGGCAAACTTTTGCGCCATTTCACGCACAAAATCAGGATCACTCACGGCTTTGCTGCCAATAATGACATATTCTACACCTGCATCTAAATAGGCTTGAATAGTTGCTTCATCACGAATACCGCCACCAATTTGTACAGGAACATCAGGATAAGCCTTGGCAATTTGATTAATAATATCGGCATTTTTAGGCTTGCCAGCAAAAGCACCATCTAAATCAACTAAATGGATGCGTCTCGCGCCTGCTTTAACCCAACGACCTGCCACTTCAACAGGGTTATCAGAAAAAACAGTATTATCGTCCATTCGTCCTTGACGTAAGCGCACACATTTTCCGTCTTTTAAGTCAATGGCAGGGATTAGTAACATGTTTGGAGCCTCGGTAAATTCTAGTTGTTTGATAAGGGGGAATAAAATAGAGCGGTCTATTTTCGTCAAGCTTAAAGCATAGTTTCTACTTTCTCTTGCGCAATATGTATTTCAAAATCTAAATCTGGATTATTTTTTAATAGCTCAAGATAAATTTGATCCAAATCTGCATCGGTTCTTGTAGGCTCATGGTGCGTTAAGAATAATTGCTTAACATTGGCTCTTTTAGCAAGCTCAATCGCCGCATCATAAGAACCATGTCCCCAGCCTATTTTTTGTGTATATTCCTGAGCAGTAAAGGAGCTATCAATAATAAGCGCATCAACACCTTGAATAGCATTGACCAGACTCTCGACATGCGCATCAATTTCTTGCTGAAGCACCAGATACCCAGAGTCTTCAGGGTCATAGAAATTGTATTGCTGCTCATAATCACCGGTAAAAAATAGAGACTTGCCATCACAATCAACACGGTAACCAAAATTAATCACCGGATGACTTAGAGTAATAGGGGTGATTGTTGCGCCAGCAATAACAAAGGACTTATTTGTTTCAACATTCTCATAGTCTACTTTTGCCTTTAAGTGCTTTGCAGGAATAGGAAAAAAAGCTTGTTGAAGTTGAACCTGTAATACTCGCTCTATCCCCATATCTGTGACAACATCTTTGCCGCCATAAATAATAAATTCATTCCCTGGCATATAAATAGGCGTGCAAAAAGGTAAGCCTTGGATATGATCCCAATGCGTATGGGTAATGAGAATATGCGCTTTAATCGGCATATGCTGCAATAAATCTTGAGCCAAAGCATGAATACCTGTGCCTGCATCTAAGATAATCAGCTCATTATTATTGGTTCTTACTTCAATACAGGTTGTATTCCCGCCATACTTAACAGTATTAGGACCAGGAGTAGGAATCGATCCACGGGTACCCCAAAATTTAAACTTCATAATGGTTTAAGTTCCAATAAATTGTTGTACGGTGTCGTTAACCAAAGAGAGGTCGCCCAATTCTTCAACTAACTCATTAAAAGACATGCCAAAAACTGCACTCTGCTCTTTTGATAATGCTTCAATAACAGAATTACCTGATTGCCCTAACTGCCCTTGTTTTGCTATTTGATTCGCCATAAAAATACAGCTACTTAATAGATCCGCTGGCACATTCTGATGATGTAATTTTATAGACTCAGCAATACCTTCAGGTAAGCCCCATTTTATCGCTAAAATTTGACTCACCTGGGCATGATCCATACCTAAGTGCTTTTGCTCTGCAAGATGTAAGCTAGTCTTATTAACACTACTTTCTTCCAATGCGAGCTTGAACTCTTCTTCTTTAAAATCAGCAAAAACAATTTTACCAAAATCATGCAATAAGCCGGCAATAAAATAATCACTGCTTTCTAATAGAGAAACACCTTGCCGCTCTGCCAACATTTTACAAATAACAGCCGTTGCAAAAGAATGCTCTAAAAATAAATCACTATCAAAATGCGCTTCCTTATAAGGTTTTAATACCCCTATAACAGCGATACTAATGGCTAAATTTTTAATAGTATTTAAGCCAATAATAACCAGCGCTCGATGAATCGAGGTGATTTTTGTGGGCAAACTATAAAACGCTGAATTCATCACCTGTAGAATTTTTCCTGTCATAACAGGGTCACCTTCTATCACAGCAATAATATCTTTTGCTGATGAATCCATACTAGAAGTCAATTCAATGATTTTATTAACGCTTTTGGGGAAAGCGGGCATTTTTTCAATGTAGTCTAATATTTCTTGCTCTGATACTTGGCTCATCGTTTTTACGTCATTGTTGTTTTTGATCGTTTAATGGGCTTCATCCCAGTTAATACCAACACCAATATCAACAATTAAAGGCACATCAAGTTTAATCGCATCACACATTAGCTGCCTAATTTTAGCACTGTATTCTGCAACTTTTGTATTTTCTATTTCAAAAACCAGCTCATCATGAACCTGCATAATCATTTTTGCATCGGCTTTTTCCGTCATTAACCATTCATCCGTTGCAATCATGGCTCTTTTAATAATATC
>DAOUSK010000048.1 GCA_030627265.1 Methylococcaceae bacterium | reverse complement strand
ATACCTATTTCACCAATACTAATAATAAATTTCTGGGGAATACTAATGAAAATCAAGTTATTACTGATTGCACCTCTTCTTGCTCTTTTAGCCGGCTGTGCGACCATCGAAACTGTGACTGTTGCTGAAGAGCCTAAGTTATATAACGAAACTTTAAATCCACGCCAAAAAGAATATCCTAACCATTTAGGTTTTAATGACTTGCATATTCAAGCAATTCGCCACTTAAAGCCGGATACTCATAGCATTCATGATCCTAAATTACAGATGATCGTTCATCACCACTGTAAAGCTTATGATGATGGCACTCTTATCTGTTTGATGTTCCATTCAGGAATGAAAGACCAAGATAAGCCAATTGGTTTTGAATACATTATTACCACTGCACAATTCAATGCTCTTCCAGAAGAAGAAAAAAGATATTGGCATTATCATTTAGTTGAAGTGCCCCGTGCTCATGCAACTTTTCCTGACTTAACTTCTGAAGAAGCCGCTAAAATTTTACCTGCTGTTAATGAAACTTACGGTAAAGTCGTTTATTTCAAACAACCAGAAGATAAATTGCCACTGGGCGAACCGTACATCATGATTGTTCAAGATATGCCTGAGCAAGATTAATACTTAGTTGTAGTCTACACAATAGAGGGGATGATTTTATCATCCCCTTTTTTTTGAGGTTTTGTTATGTTTTATTTGCGATTTATTCTCCTTATATTTTCTCCAGTCATTTTTGCGAATAACCTTTTAGGCTTACCATCTCTGGTTATTCCCTTAGATAACCTACAAACAGCTGATAAAATTGCTTTGGGTAAGAAAATATTCAATGACCCACAGTTTAGTCAGACTGGAAACATTAGCTGTGCGAATTGTCATTTAAAAGAACTAGCCTTTACCGATGGCAAAAAAACAGCAACAGGCATCTCAGGCTTAATAGGGACACGAAATTCACCCACGATTGTGAATGCTGCTTTTTTTGAGAAACTATTCATTGATGGCCGCGCTAACAGCCTTGAGGATCAAGCATTACAACCTATGCTAAATGAGATTGAGCATGGTTTAAAAAATACACAAGAAATTTTAGCTATCGTATTAAAAAATCAACACTATAAACAACAAATTCAAAAAATATTTAATGTTGCAGAGCAAGACATTGATAGCACGCATATTGCTAAAGCTATTGCGAGTTTTGAACGGTCGCTTATTTCAGGAAATTCAAAATTCGATCAATATTATTTCGCACAAGATAGATCGCAATTATCAAAAAGTGCTGCACGCGGGTTATTAGTTTTTAAACGTAAAGGAAATTGTGCAAATTGCCATGAAATATCTTGGGATAATGCATTGTTCACAGATAACCGCTTTTATAATATTGGCGTGGGTTCTAAAATTTTACAAGCTATAGAGAATAAGCTAGTTGCAGCATTAAAAAAATCTGAAAACTATCCTTTAAATACTCAAGAAACATCAGAACTAGGCCGCTTTAATGTCACTCGCATTATTAAAGATATTGGTAAATTTAAAACCCCGACTTTACGCAATATTGCACTAACTGCTCCTTATATGCACGATGGGAGCCTAGAAACTTTAGAGGATGTCATTGAATATTATGATAAAGGTGGAGATAAAAATTTATTTTTAGATCCTGCAATTTTCCCCTTACATTTAACGGATGAGGAAAAAATGGACTTAGTTGAATTTATGAAATCTTTGACTAGCGCTGATTATTTAATTCTCATTTCTAAGTAAGCTGGATGTGCTTATCTAGCGTGACGTAGAGAACAAAACCCGACATTTCCGGTATGTTGATATGGCGGGGTTCGTTTTTTAATGCTTAGCAATAAAAAACATCATCTAAGCTACTCGCTACCCTTCATAGTATCAAGCTCTGTCATCGTCCAGTATATTAATTCTAAGGTACCATCACTGTGCTCCACAACAGCAGTGCAACTTTCCACAAAATCCCCCGTGTTTATATATAAAAAACCGCCTATCTTTTTTATTTCCGCATGATGTATGTGACCGCAAATAACACCATCGAGATGCTTATCTTTAAGTGTGTTGACAATACTTTCTTCGTAATCAGAAATAAATTGCACCGCATTTTTTACTTTAAACTTGACGTAAGCTGCTAGTGAAAAATTTGATTGTATACCTAATATTTTTCTTACGCTGCGAATCATCCTATTAACCCAGAGCAAGAAGTCATAGCCATCATTACCTATTTTTGCAATCCATTTGTGGCATTGTGCAATAGTATCGTATTCATCACCATGAACCACGAGTAATTTCTTCCCGTCAGCAGTTGTATGCACGTCTGTTTTTTTAACAGTAATGTCACCAAAAACATAATCATCATATTCTCTAATATTTTCGTCATGATTCCCGGGAATATAGGTGATTTTAGTACCATGTCGAGCCTTACGTAGGAGCTTTTGAATAACCGTATTATGGTCAGTAGGCCAATACATTTTTTTGGAAAGCGACCAAAAATCAATAATATCGCCGACTAAATAAAGGGATTCACTTTCGTTGTATTTTAAAAAATCGAGTAGCACATCAGCCTGGCATTGAGTGGAGCCCAAATGTAAATCTGAAATCCATATGGTTCGATAGGTATTATTCATAATAAAACTCTTAAATTGTATTACAAGAAAATAATTTTTATTGCTAAATTGGCTACCAAAGTACTTTAAATACTACCCGCCCGCGGCTTTAATAGGGGCATATATTTCGTTACCTGAATTTGTAAAATATTAAGATTGCTATATGACTCTATAAAGGAATCGTTAAAAGCTGCCCAACTTTGATTTTATTATTACGTGCGATGGTATTGGCTTTTTTTAATTGATCTAATGAAACACCATATTTAAGAGCGATGCCAAGTAAAGTATCGCCTCTCGCAATTTTATGTGATGCCAATTTCACCGTGGTATTAAATGCAATGATGTGTTTTTTGGCATAAGACACGACACCCTTATTAATTGCATTCGCTAGCTTATATTGATATTTCCTACTTTTTAATCGCCGCTCTTCTGCTGGGTTAGATATATAAGCCGTTTCAACTAAAATTGAAGGAACATCAGGCGATTTTAAAACTCTAAAACCTGCTTTTTGTACCGTTTTAGAATGCAACTTACCAATCTTCCCAAAATTAGCTAACACTTCCTTAGCGACTAATTGGCTAATATTTTGTGAGGCGGATTGCGATAAGTCGAGTAATACCGAAGCAAGAACATCATCTTTGTCATTTAGCTTGATTCCACCCATTAAATCAGCTGCATTTTCATGGCTAGCTAACCATCGTGCCGCTTCGCTTGTTGCACCACCGCGAGATAAAGTAAAAACCGAGGCACCCGAAGCTTTAGGGCTAGAAAATGCATCAGCATGAATCGAAATAAATAAATCTGCATTTTTTCGGCGCGCAATTTTGCTACGCTCTTTTAAACTAATGAAATAATCCCCTTTACGCACCATAAATGCTTGCATATTAGGGTTTTTATTAATTATTTTGGTTAATTTTTGCGCAATCTGAAAAACCACTGTTTTTTCTAAGGTTCCACTTGCCCCTCGTGCTCCCGGATCCTTACCGCCATGTCCGGCATCCACAGCAACAATAAAGGGCTTTATCTTCCGTGTACTGGATTTTACAATTTTAGTTTTTGAATTTTTACTTTTTAAATCAATCACTAAGCGAGCGCTAGTTTTTTTCGTCGCTTTTAAAACAAAACTTTTGGGGCTGATGTTTTTTTGTAAATCAAAGACAACGCGTAAATTATTCTTACCTCGCTTAGCAGTGCGTAAACGCTTTATAAGCGGTGAAGAATTACGGGGTAATTTTAATTTCCCAGCTAACTTGGTATTATTAAAATCTATAATTAAACGAGCAGGATTTTTTAATTGAAAGATTTTATGCTCAGGAATATGGGATGTATCAAAAACTAACCGAGTATTTTCTGAGCTGGTACGTATGCGAACTCCATTCACACGTGTTTGCGCTGCAAATGAAAATGAACTATATAAGATGGCTAATAGCCAAATAATAATTATTTTTTTCATGAGAGATTACCAGAGACTTTATAGACTAGTTTAGATTATATCAATATCTTACTGTTTTTCCATAAGAAAACTATTTTTTAATGCCTCTGTCATTTTTTGAATGGTTATTTTCCTGCCTTCCCCCTCAACTTTTAAGGAAATAATAATATCAGGTTCTTCTAAATAGCCCTCTCCGTTGCTAGGCCACTCTATAAAGCAAATACTGTTTTCCTGTAAATAGTCCCCTATTCCAATCCACTCTAATTCTTCAGGGTCAACTAAGCGATATAAATCAAAATGAAAAAATAAACGCTGCTTAACCTTATATTCTTCAACGATATTATAAGTTGGGCTTTTTACTGTCCCTTTATGGCCTGCTTTACGCATAAAACCACGTACTAAACTTGTTTTTCCCGCACCTAAATCACCCAGTAAAAAAACTAAGGATTTTTCTGGGAGAATTTTAAATAAGATTGCCCCAACTTCTTCAGTTTCTTCCACTGACTTTAATATAAACTCCATACTAGTTAACAACTCCTTGAACTTGCTCAAGAACATGACTTGCTAACAAGCCACGTTCTCCTAATTTTTTAGCCGCGTTATCTGCTGCTAAACCATGTAAATAAACACCTGCTATCGCGGCAGATTTTAAAGACAATTTTTGCGCCAGTAAACCACCAATCAAACCTGCCAATACATCCCCCATTCCTCCCGATGCCATACCAGGGTTTCCCGTTGAATTAACCCACATTTCTTTACCATCAAAAATTAAAGTACCCGCTCCTTTTAAAACAACAATACCACCATATTTGTTTTGTAAACGCGTCACCGCATCAAAACGATTATTTAATATGTCCGCTGTTGTGCACCCGAGTAAACGAGCCGCCTCACCTGGGTGTGGAGTTAAAATCCAAGACTCTGAATAAAATGGATTTTGGGCTAATATATTTAATCCATCCGCGTCAATCACTCGAGAAATATCTAGGTTAACTGCTGATTGCCATAATAATTCCCCCCATTTTTTCTGACCTAAGCCTGGACCTAACACTAATACTGTCACTCTATTAAGTAACTCATCTAATTCAGAAAATTTATCGACTCCATATGCCATCAACTCGGGACTGGTTATGACTAAATTTTGTGCGTTTTTTTTATGCGTTGCCACACTGACTAAGCCTGACCCACAAAAAAGTGCGGCTTTTGCTGCAAGCTGAACTGCCCCTGAATATTGGCTATCGCCTCCAATTACTAAGCAATGCCCAAAATCCCCTTTATGCGCACAGCGTTTTCGTTTGGCTAATAACAGCGAATTAATTAACTGGCATTTACTCTTATTTTCTTCGATTATTTCAGTGCTGATATCTAAATCACTGATTAAAACTTCGCCGACATAATCAGCGGCTAAAGCGGTGTATAGCCCTTGTTTATGCGCAATAAAGGTTAAAGTAATATCCGCCTGAACAGCATCCCCCATAATATTTCCCGTATCAGCATTTAATCCTGAGGGAATATCTAGTGAAAAAACCGGCGTATTTAATTGGTTAATTTTTTGTATTGCTTGTAAAAAAGTGCCTGATACAGCACGGTTCAAGCCTGTTCCTAATAAAGCATCGATAAATAAATCAGTTGGTAGGCTTAATGTACTTAAATCCAGTGAAATCCGGCCAGAACCCTGTATATAAGCTTCTTTTGCCAATACGGCATCTGCGGATAAATGGGCAGGATCAATAATAGAAACTAGTCTTACTTCATAGCCACTTTGCTGTGCTAATTTTGCGAGTAAATAACCATCACCTGCATTATTTCCCGTACCACAGAGCACTGTTATTTTTTGTACCGAGGTATAATACTCTTTTATGACTAACAAACTTGCTTCAGCTGCTTTGAGCATCAACTGAAATCCAGAAATATTCAGTTTTTCTTGCGCTCGCAAGTCTATCTCTTTTGTTTGTTGCGCAGTATAAAGATGAGTGGTGGATAGTTGCATAATAATGCCGTCAGTAAAGCGATGATGCCTCATTATAAAGGGATATAAGAATGATTGATCTAAGTAATCAAATAAAACAATGGGGCGGCGATTTAGGCTTTCAACAAGTAGGCATTACAGATACTCACTTAGAGCTTGCAGAGCAGCGTCTTAAGGAGTGGGTGAATAAGGGCTTCCATGCCGATATGGATTATATGCATAAGCATGGATTAAAGCGTAGCCGACCTGCACTTTTACATCCTGAAACCATCAGTATTATTTCAGTTAGAATGGATTACTTACCTGAATCACAAGAAGCTAGTATCACTAATTTAAATAACCCTGTTGGCGCTTTTATTTCACGTTATGCCCTTGGCCGCGATTACCATAAATTATTGCGTAAACGCTTACAGAAATTGGCACAAAAAATTGAAGATGAAGTCGGAATTTTTGGTTATCGTGCGTTTGTCGATTCAGCCCCTGTTTTAGAAAAAGCAATTGCTGAAAAAGCAGGTTTAGGCTGGATAGGAAAACACAGTAATATCATCAATAAAAAAGCAGGATCTTGGTTTTTTTTAGGGGAGATTTACACTTCCCTGCCTTTAGCTTTAGATATTAAAAGTGATAATCATTGTGGTGCATGTACAGCTTGTATTGATATATGCCCAACACAAGCGATTGTAGCGCCTTATCAAGTGGATGCTAAGCGCTGCATTTCTTATTTAACCATTGAATATAAAGGCTCTATTCCCGTTGAATTTCGCCCTCTTATGGGAAACCGTATTTATGGCTGTGATGATTGCCAGCTTATTTGTCCTTGGAATCGCTTTGCGAAGCTATCCAAAGAAGTAGACTTTAATCCAAGGCATAATTTAAATAGTCAGCATTTATTGAATTTATTTGCCTGGACTGAAGCTGAGTTTTTACAAAAAACAGAAGGTTCTGCCATTAGGCGAATTGGTTATCAGCAATGGCAGAGAAATATAGCGATTGCTTTAGGAAATGCACCACATTCCAATGAAATTTTACGACAACTTGAATTTAAAAAAGAGAGTTCAACTGAGTTAGTAGCAGAGCATATTATTTGGGCAATGAATCAGCATTAATTAAAAAACGAAATCCGACATATCATTATATCGAAAATTTCGAATTTCGTTATCGTCGCTACGCTAGATAATCTCATTCAGCCTATGAGATCACCTTAAGGAATGAGACCAAGTAAAATTCACTCTACGGTTATTACCGAGCAAACATTTCAACCAGCCCTGATAGTTTGCGAACTTTACTGACGGTAAGTTGCTCCCACGAAAATTGCCACCCCCAGTTTCCATCTACAGTTCCAGGTATATTCATTCTATCCTCACTCCCTAACTCTAAAACATCTTGCATAGGGACAATGGCTAAATTTGCCACGGAAGAAAACGCTGTACCGATTAATAAATACGGCATACTTGCTTTTGAAAACCCAAGATAGTGGTAAACGTGATGCTGCTCTTCTCCCGTTAAGGAATTAAACCACCCTAGGCTCGTATCATTATCATGCGTTCCCGTATAGGCAACGGTATTTTTTTCATAATTATGTGGTAAATAAGGGTTCTCGGGACTATCACCAAATGCAAATTGTAAAATTTTCATACCAGGTAATTTAAAATCACGCCTTAACGCATCAACCTCGGCAGTAATGATACCTAAATCTTCTGCGACTAAAGGCATTTCACCTAATGCTTTTTTAAAGGCTGTTAATAATAATGCACCTGGGGCTTTTACCCACTTACCATTAATTGCAGTTTCTTCATCTGCTGGGATTTCCCACGCTGCTTCAAACCCTCTAAAATGATCAATACGTAAGATATCAAACATTTCTAATTGGCCTTGCATTCGTTTAACCCACCAATCAAAATTAGACTCTTTTAAATAGTTCCAATCGTAATGAGGGTTACCCCAGCGCTGTCCTGTTTCAGAAAAATAATCAGGTGGTACGCCAGCGACAACAGACATATCACCTTGTTCATCTAGCTTAAAAACATCTCTATTCGCCCAAACATCGACACTATCGTAAGAAACAAAAATAGGAATATCGCCAAATAATAGAACCTCATGCTCATTTGCATAGCTTTTAAGAGCAGCCCATTGTTTGTGAAAGATATACTGCTCAAATTGAATTTCTTTTATGGCTAACTCTAATTTTCTGCGCGCTTCTTTTAATGCAGCAGGGTCACGCTGTTTAAGAGGCTCAGGCCACTGGTTCCAACAAGCACCTAAAAATCGGTTACGTAGAGCAATATAAAGTGAAAAATTATCTAACCAAGTGGCTTTATTATGACAAAAATCAGTAAATTCTTGTTTTTCTTCTACCGTTGCCTGTTTATCAAAGCCATCATAAGCTTTAGCAAGGATACATTTAGCTCTCCCAGCCTCACAACTTGGGCAGATTTCATCATCTTTAAGCCAACCTTGTTCATATAGCTCTGATAAATTAATGAGCTCAGGATTTCCTGCATGTGCTGATAAACATTGATAGGGTGAATTATCAGCATGAGGAACCCCCAAAGGAAGTGTCTGCCAAACTTTAATCCCGACATCAGCCAAGAAATTTACAAAATTATAAGCCTCTTTGCCTAAATCCCCTTTACCATTGCTATTAGGTAAAGAAGTAATATGCAATAAAACTCCTGCACGACGTTTAGACAACAAGTTAGTTGATCCCACTTTTAATTTGTCCCTGTACGCATCGTACCGCCATTTGCTGGGGCACCAGAACCTTGAGTGAAGGCCAGTGCTAAATAAGCTGGGGCATCTACACCTAAGACTCTATATAAGTTAGCTAAATTTAAGCGGTATTGTCTTTCAAAAGAACTCACTGCTTCTCCTGGGTTGTAATCACCAAACCACCAAAACCAATCGGATCCCTCACAAATTGCGAGTTGAACTTCAGCGGTTTTAATTTCTTCTGCAGATAGAGTCTCCGATGAAATAGCAATATCAAATGCTCTTTTCACATCACCTAGCATATCCCAGCCACGGTTTTTGTCGATATCACCAATCCAAGTTGAAAATGTACCATAAACCCAGCTTCCAGCAATTAATTTAGGCAGAGGTTTAACTTCAACTTTTTCAGCCAGACACTCTGAAAAAGTAGTCAATTCAATATTGGGGTTATCAACTAAAGTTTTATACAAAGCACTTAAAAAGTGATAACCATTTTCAGGGAAATATTCCCAAGCATTTTCACCGTCCATAATGATAGAGACAACGCTATCTTCTGGCTCAGACTCTGCAATCGTTTCTAAGTGAGTAACTAAATCAGCGACGGCATCATCACCATGCCATTTTGAATATTTAAATCCAATTAAATCAGATAAGCCATCATCACGAAAAAAACAAGGGATACCCGTGCCTTCAACTTGATATGGATGATGAACGTCTTGCGCACTAAGCTCTGAAGCATTTAGGCTATTATGTAAAACGCTACCCCCTGTTGCCGTCCAAGAAAAACCAAAATCACCTAATAATTCTAATGTTTCAGTACTTACAGCGCCTTCAGAGGGCCAGCAACCTTCAGGTTCTTCGCCAAAAAAGCGTTTAAAGGTACTAATACCTTTTCTTAAATGCCATTTAACACGCCCTTCACCACCAGGATAGGACTCTAGATCTGGAAGCAATGCGCCAGGCATAGCTTCATTCGTGGTATTTATATCCAGCATTAAAGGAATAATAGGGTGTGCATACGGCGTCATTGATAGCTCAATTTGCCCTTTTTTTGCTAACGCTTTATATCGGCAAGTCACTTTAGAAAGTAACTCTCCAATTATTTCAATAACTTCCAAACGGTCATGTAGACTGTAATTGCTCCCTTTTTGGATCAGGCGTTGAATACGACCATCTTTTAATTTAACGGTTTCTCCCATCCAAGCAAGATGATACCAAACAAGAATATCGGCAATAAATTGAGCATTAATATATTGTGTGCTCCCCGCATCGCTTTTAATCCATTCAGCCATTTTTACTAAATGTTGAAAATCAGGGTAACGATCAATTTGGCGCTCACGATTTGCTCGCATGCAGTTATTAATTAGCTCCAAGCGCTCTTCTACATCCGAGGGAATTGAAGGTAAAGACAATGCAGCCAATAGTGGGTCTTTAATAGCAATATGATCATGTAAAAAATCATTCACTTGCTTTGCATAATCTTCTATTTGTTCTAATAAGATAGGTGCAAAATTCACGACCGCTTTGGCCGCTGGCTCATTTTCTAAATGTGCAACCATATCGACATAATCTTTAATCACATGTAGATATGTCCAAGGCAACTTAAACTCACCTGTTTGTAAGTCTCTGTATTCAGGTTGGTGCATGTGCCAACATAGCACTAATTTTAATTTTTTCTTATCTGACATAGTGTCTTTTATTTCCCAACATATCTGGTGTTACTAATACAACCCCGCCAGGACTGACATGGAATCGTTCTTCATCATCTGCTCTATTTTCTCCAATAATCATGCCTTCAGGAATTTGACAGCCCTCTTCTATAATCGTTTTTGTTATGCGGCAATGCCTACCAATATTAACATCAGGTAAAACCAAGGAGTCTTCAATTAATGAGTATGAGTTTATACGGACGTTAGAAAATAATAATGACTTTCTAACGGTTGACCCTGAAATAACACAGCCTCCGGCAACCATAGAATCAACAGCAGAACCTCTTCTACCATCATCATCAAAAACAAACTTAGCCGGTGGTGTATGTGCTTGATAAGTCCAAATTGGCCATGTTTTGTCGTATAAATTAAGGTCAGGATTAACTTTCACTAACTCCATATTCGCAGACCAATATGCATCTAATGTACCCACATCACGCCAATAACTTTGCTCACCTTGTAAGTTTAAAAATGGATAGGCATTCACGGTATGTGTGCTAATCACCGATGGAATAATGTCATGTCCAAAATCATGAGTAGAATCAGCATTTGCTGCATCTTTTTCTAGCTGATCAAATAAAAATTTTGAATTAAAAACGTAAATACCCATAGAGGCAAGCGCTCTATCTGGCTTATTCGGCATCGTCGGCGGGTTATTTGGCTTTTCTACAAAAGCTTTTACATGGCGTTTTTCATTAATATGCATCACACCAAATGCTTTAGCCTCTTCCAGTGACACATCTAAACAGCCGATGGTTAAATCTGCATTTTGTTCAACATGATCCGCTAACATTTCACCATAATCCATTTTGTAAATATGGTCGCCCGCTAAAATAATAATATGCTCAGGAGCTTGACTACGCAAAATATCTAAATTTTGAAAAATAGCATCCGCAGTCCCTTGATACCATGAGTGTTCATTATGTCGTTGCTGAGCAGGCATTAAATCAACATATTCACCAAATTCACCGCGTAAAAAACCCCATCCTTGCTGCGTATGTCTAATAAGGGAGTCAGATTTGTATTGCGTTAAGATACCAATTTTACGAATACCAGAATTAATACAATTAGATAGGGGGAAATCAATAATCCGAAATTTCCCTCCAAATGGAACAGCAGGTTTAGCTCTCCAATCCGTCATATTTTTTAATCGGGAACCACGCCCACCCGCTAAAATTAAAGCAATAGCGTTTTGTGTTAAGTTACTGACAAAGCGGTCAGTTGAAGAGGACTCTGTGCTAGACATACAATTACCTTTCCTTAAATTAGACTATTACATTTCTACATTTATTTGTTACTATTCATGTAGAACATAAATTCCACTATACCGAGGCATTGCCTAATGAACAAGAAATCAAATAAAAATTCTCTTAGTTCCAACTTAATGCAAATTTCCGAGGCAATACACCACGATCCTTTTTCTATTTTAGGCAAACATCAGGTTTATTCAAAAACCAAAATTACACTTTATTTGCCTTATGCAGAGTCAGTCTCTTTGCTCGATGAAGACATTCAGTTCGCGCGCATCCCTGATTCTGATTTTTTTCAAATTACCTTACCTAGTAAGGGTATTTCAAGCGATCATTATCAGCTGCAAATAACCAATAAGTCTGGCGAAATTACCGTAAGGCATGACCCTTACTCCTTTAGTTCACAATTCCCTGAATTTGATCAACACTTATTTTCTGAAGGTAAGCACTGGAATATCTATAAAAAACTAGGTAGTCACCTACATACCGTTGATGGTGTTTCAGGCGTACTTTTTTCTGTTTGGGCACCTAATGCTTCACGCGTTAGTGTTATTTCAGATTTTAATAATTGGGATGGGCGCTGTCACCCCATGCGTAGTTTAATTACTAGCGGTATTTGGGAGATTTTCATTCCTGAAGCCACTGAAGGTTGTTTGTATCGTTTTGAGATTCTTAACCGCGATACACAACAAATTCATGTAAAAACAGACCCTTATGGGCAACGGTTTGAATTTCGCCCTAGTACCGCTTCTATCGTTATTAATGAACACCAATATCAATGGGCAGATAATGATTGGATGCAACAACGTAGCCAATTTGATTGGCTACATCAGCCCATGTCAATTTATGAGGTTCATTTAGGCTCTTGGCGACGAGATGCGCAAGGTAATTTCATGAATTATCGCCAACTTGCTACTGAATTGGTTGGTTATGCCAAAGAAATGGGCTTTACTCATATTGAATTATTACCTATTACTGAGCATCCGCTTGATGCTTCGTGGGGGTATCAAGTGACAGGTTATTTTGCGCCTTCTAGCCGCCATGGTTCGCCCGATGATTTTCGTTATTTCGTTGATTATTGTCATCAAAATAATATTGGTGTGATGCTAGATTGGGTACCCGCTCATTTCCCTAAAGATGACTTTGCGCTTGCTCGCTTTGATGGTAGCTCTTTATACGAGCACGAAGATCCACGTAAAGGCGAACACCGTGACTGGGGGACATTAATTTATAATTATGGCCGCAATGAAGTTAAAAACTTTTTATTAGCCAGCGCTAATTTCTGGCTAGAAGAATTTCATCTCGATGGTTTACGCGTTGATGCCGTCGCCTCTATGTTATATCTTGATTATTCACGCGAAGAAGATGATTGGATCCCTAATGAGCATGGTGGCAATCAAAATTTAGAGGTCATCGATTTTTTACGTGAATTAAATGTTATTACCCACCAGCAGCATCCTGGTACTGTCATAATGGCGGAAGAATCAACTTCCTTTCCTCAAGTAACTCACCCAACTGACACCGGTGGCCTAGGATTTTCTATGAAATGGAATATGGGCTGGATGCATGACATGCTTTCCTATATGCAAGAAGATCCTGTCCATAGAATGCACCATCATGACAAATTAACCTTTGGCATGCTTTACGCATTTACTGAAAATTTTGTATTGCCCTTTTCCCATGATGAAGTAGTGCACGGAAAAGGTTCACTATTAAATAAAATGCCGGGGGATGAGTGGCAACAGTTTGCTAACTTACGCTTATTATTTACCTTTATGTTTACTTACCCAGGTAAAAAATTACTTTTTATGGGCTGTGAATTTGCGCAAGGAACAGAGTGGAATTTTAATCAAGCACTAGACTGGTACACTTTAGATTACCCATTACATAAAGGAATGCAAACCTTAGTTAAAGACTTAAACCACCTTTATGTTCAGCACCCTAGTCTGTTTCAACATGATTTTGATAATCAGGGTTTTTCTTGGGTAGATTGTAGTGACCAAGAAAAATCTATTATTAGTTTTATGCGAAAATCTGACGATGAATCTTTATTGATTATCTTAAACTTTACTCCAGTACTCCGTGAAAATTATCGTATTGGTGTCTCGGAGGCGGGGGGCTATTCTGAGATTTTCAACTCAGATTCAGGATACTACGCAGGCAGTAACGCAGGAAATCTATCTGTTAACTCAGAAAATATTCACTGGATGCATCAAGAGCAATCGATTAACTTAACTATTCCTCCACTAGCCGCTATCGTTTTACAAAGAAATTCATGAAAAAAATACTTTTTGTTAGTAGCGAAGTACACCCTCTTATCAAAACAGGAGGCTTAGCTGATGTCGCAGGTAGCCTGCCTTTATCGTTAGCACAATTAGGACAAGATATTCGTATTTTTATGCCTAATTATGGCGCTATTAAATACAACCGAGAAGTACATAAAAAATGTACCTTACATATTGATAACCGTACGATACATATTTTAGAAACCAAACTTCCTGACAGCGATGTCATTGTTTGGCTTTTAGATTATCCTGATTTTTTTGGAAATAAAGGTAACCCTTATGTCGATGAACATGGGCACTCTTGGATTAACTCAGCAGAGCGCTTCGCATTATTTAGCCGTATCGCTGTAGAAATCGCCCAAGATAGAGCCCACCTAGACTGGCAAGCTGATGTTGTGCATTGTAATGACTGGCAAAGTGGATTAGTACCTGCCCTGCTTAGTATTGAGCCCACGAGACCTGCGACTGTCTTTACTATTCATAATATGGCCTACCAAGGTATTTTCTCTCAAGAGACTTTTCAGCAACTTAACCTTCCTGGTGAATTGTGGAACCATCATGCTATTGAATTTTATGGCATGATGTCCTTTATTAAAGGGGGGATTGCTTGTGCTGATCATATTACGACAGTCAGTCCAACTTATGCATTGGAAATTCAAACCCCTGAATTTGGTTATGGTCTGGATGGTTTATTGCACCATCGCCATAATGAATTAAACGGTATTCTTAATGGTATTGATCTTGAGCAATGGAGCCCTGAGCACGACACCCGCATTCCTCAAACTTATAGTGCCGGTCGCCTTGCAAAAAAACTCATTAATAAAACGGCATTACAAAAACATTTTGCATTACCTGAAAATGAAAGCATTCCTGTAATTGCCCTAATCAGTCGCTTAGTCGATCAAAAGGGAATTAATTTAGTCATTGAGTGTTTAGAAAGCTTAATTGACTACCCCATGCAGTTTGTTTTATTAGGTAGTGGAGATAAAGAATTAGAGCATCAGCTTAAAAATTTGAGTTACCTCTACCCAGATCAAATATCAATAAAACTTGGTTACGATGAAGACTTGGCGCATTTAATCGAAGCGGGAGCAGACTTATTTTTAATGCCTTCTCTTTTTGAACCTTGTGGTTTGAATCAATTATTTAGCCAACGTTATGGCACACTACCTATCGTTAGAAATACCGGAGGGCTAGCTGATACGGTTGTAGATACTTTAGCTGAAACGATTGCTGACCAAACTGCAACAGGGTTTGTGTTTAATGAGCCATCAGTCGGTGCTTTACTAGAAACTGTTAAGCGCGCTTTACTGATCTATGCAAATAGCAAAGTTTGGAAACAATTACAAAAAAATGCTATGAAAAAAGATTTTTCTTGGCAAAAAAGTGCAAAAGAATATATTGCACTTTATAAAACATTATAATTTTCTATTTAAGTAACTTCTCATTATTCACAGGAAAATGCAGGTAAAAAAATCGTCACTCCCGAAATCTTTTATCGGGAGTCCATGCTGAATATAGATTCCTGCTAACAGCATACAGGAATGACGAGCTGAGAAAAATTGCTTGTACCCTTGTAATAATGAGAAATCACCTATTTAATAGTTAACGTCCTGAAGCATATTAGCTAAGCACGCTAAATCGATTACTTATAGCAATTATTTTCGGCATAGACATCCTCATTATTGAGAATAATAGATGACTATGCTTGCCACACTAATTTAATATTTTTAAGGCACTTGGGTGCTTAATTTGCATCAATAATTGATTTTTGTTTTTATTCACCCAACCACGCGCTTCAATTTTTTTGCCTTGCAATTCATCTATATTGT
>DAOUSK010000120.1 GCA_030627265.1 Methylococcaceae bacterium | reverse complement strand
GTATCTATGCGTCAAATGTTAGAAGCAGGTGTTCATTTTGGACATCAAACGCGTTACTGGAACCCTCAGATGGCACCTTACATCTTTGGCGCACGTAGCAAAATTCATATCATTAACTTAGAAAAAACACTTCCTTTGTTTAATGATGCAATGAACTACGTAGGTCAAATGTCAGCAAACAAAGGTAATATCTTGTTTGTTGGGACTAAAAAATCTGCACGTAAAGCGGTTGCAGAAGAAGCAACTCGTTGTGGAATGCCATATGTTAATCACCGTTGGTTAGGTGGAATGTTAACTAACTTTAAAACGATTAAAAAATCTATTTTTCGTTTAAAAGAATTAGAAGCAATGAAAGCAGACGGTACTTTAGAACAGCGCTTTAGCAAAAAAGAAGCGCTAGGTATGGAGCGTGAGCTAGAAAAATTAGAGCGTAGTTTAGGTGGTATCAAAAACATGCGTGGTATTCCTGATGCTATTTTCGTTTTAGATGTAGGTTACGAAAAAAATGCATTAAGCGAAGCGAAGAAATTAGGTATTCCTGTTATCGGTGTTGTTGATACAAATAACTCACCTAAAGGCGTTGATTATGTTATCCCAGGTAACGATGATTCAATCCGTGCGGTTAAGTTATATGTAGAAAGTGCTGCAACAGCAGTATTAGAAGCAAAAGCAGCTAAGTTAGATATTTCTGCTAAAGGCGATGAGTTTGTAGAAGCAGCAGCAGAATAAGATTAGTCTTATTTTGAGTTATTCGTTGCTTATGTAGCGGATAGCCGTTGTTTTAAACGCCTCCACTTTGGAGGCGTTTTTTTAGTGAAAAGTATTTTTAAGGTGCAAAAGCATGAGTGTTACAGCGTTAATGGTAAAAGAACTGCGTCAACGTACGGGTTCTGGCATGATGGAATGTAAAAGAGCATTGAAAGATGCAGATGGCGATATGGAATTGGCTATTGATAACATGCGTAAAGCAGGTTTAGCAAAAGCGGATAAAAAATCAGGTCGTATTGCTGCAGAAGGTCGTATTGCTGTTGCTCAAAATGACGACACAACCAAAGCAGTGATTATTGATGTTAACTGTGAAACGGATTTTGTTGCTAAAGGTGATGAGTTTAAAGCTTTCGCACAAGGTATTGCAGATGCAATTTTAGCATCAGATGTTGCTACAGCAGAAGCTGCGCTTGAACTGACTTTAGCAGATGGAAAAACTATTGATGAAGTACGTCGTGGTTTAATTGCTAAATTAGGTGAAAACATCACTCTAAGACGTTTTGAAAGAGTATCGGCAACAGGTGGTACAGGTTACTACTTACATGGTGAGAAAATTGGTGTGGTCGTTTGTTTAGATAAAGCAGATGAAGCGCTAGCTAAAGATGTTGCAATGCATATTGCAGCAAGTAAGCCGGTTTGTGTTTCTGAAGCAGACGTACCAGCAGAAACAATTGAACGTGAAAAAGCAATCTTTGTTGCGCAAGCAGAAGAAAGCGGTAAGCCTGCAGAAATCATTGAAAAAATGATTGGCGGACGTATTAGAAAATTCTTAGCTGAAATTACTTTAGAAGGTCAAGCGTTTGTTAAAGACGATAAAGTGACTGTTGGTAAATTAGTTAGCGGTAAAGGTAACAAAGTCTCTAGCTTTGTTAATCTTGCTGTTGGTGAAGGAATTGAGAAAGACGAAGGTGATTTTGCTGCTGAAGTAATGGCGCAAGTTCGCGGCGTATAAGATGATAAAAAGCTTTTGGGGCAATTGATTTGTTCCGAAAGCTTTTTTTATGTCTTTAAGGTGGAGTAATTGTTGTTTAAATTGTTGAAAAACAATTTTGTTAAAATTAATAAAGAGGAACATTGATGACTAAGCTTATTTGCCAAAGAATTTTACTAAAATTAAGTGGTGAGGCGTTAATGAGCGATAAAGGGGGCAGTATTGATCCTGAAATCGTAAAACGATTAGCGAGTGAAGTGAAAGAGCTTTGTGATGCCGGCATTCAAGTTGGTTTAGTCATCGGTGGCGGGAATATCCTACGTGGGGCCGAGCAAGTAGCAGAAAGTTTGACCCGTGTAACCGGTGATCAAATGGGCATGCTTGCAACAGTAATGAATGCGCTTGCGATGCAAGATGCTTTGGAATATTTAGGGCAGCCTGTTCGGGTAATGAGTGCTTTAGATATTAACCAAGTCTGTGAGAATTATATCAAGCGTAAAGCTGTTAGACATTTAGAAAAAGGCCGAGTGGTTATTTTTGCAGCAGGAACAGGAAATCCTTTTTTCACAACAGATTCAGCGGCAAGCCTGAGAGCAATTGAAATTGGCGCGGAACTAATGATTAAAGCGACTAAAGTGAAAGGTGTTTACTCGGCGGACCCTGAGACAGACTCAAATGCCACTTTTTACCCAGAATTAACCTATGATGAAGCACTCGATCAGCGCTTAAGTGTTATGGATACCACGGCTTTGGTTTTATGCCGAGATAATGATTTACCCATGCGTGTAATGAATATTTTTGAGCAGGGTGCTGTTATGAGATTAATGCAAGGTGAGAAGATAGGTTCATTAATTAAGCGATAAGTCAGGCGTGGGTGTCATGAAATCCCGCTCTTAAACACGTAACTATCATAATAAATTAGAGAATAGAAAAATGATTAATGATATACAACAAGATGCAGCAGAACGTATGGCTAAAAGCATTGAAGCACTGAAAAAAAGTTTCACTAAAATAAGAACAGGACGTGCGCACCCAAGCTTATTAGACCAGGTTATGGTTTCTTATTATGGATCTGATACACCTTTATCGCAGGTTGCTAATGTAACGGTAGATGACTCGCGTACTTTAGCGGTAACGCCTTGGGAAAAAAGCTTAATGCAAGCCATTGAAAAAGCCATTATGTCTTCAGATTTAGGCTTAAATCCAGTCACCAATGGAAATGTAATTCGAGTTCCCTTACCTATGCTGACAGAAGAGCGTCGTCGTGATTTAGTTAAATTGGTAAAAGCAGAAGCAGAAAATGGCAGAGTTTCTATCCGTAGCGTTCGTCGTGATGCTAATGCTGAAATTAAAGATGCCTTAAAAGAAAAAATGGCCTCTGAAGATGAAGCCAAAACAGGCGAAGGTAAGGTGCAAAAATTAACGGATGAATATGTTAAGCAAGTTGAAAAACTACTAGAAGAAAAAGAAGCAGATTTACTTTCTATTTAGGAAATAAAAAATGCAGCAAGAAGGTGATTTAAGTAAAAACCCTAAACACATTGCTATTATTATGGACGGTAATGGGCGATGGGCAAAAAAACGTTTTTTACCGCGATTTATGGGGCATATTGCTGGCGTTAAAGCGGTTAATCGGGTTGTTAAATATTGCGATACGCAGCAAATTAAAGTGCTGACCTTATTTGCTTTTAGTAGTGAAAATTGGCGCCGTCCTAAGGACGAAGTTGCTAAATTAATGGATCTTTTTGTTGGCACATTAGATAAAGAATTAAATCGACTCGATAAAAAAAATGTGCGATTGAGGTTTATTGGTGAGCGTGCTGCTTTTTCAGAAAAGATGCAGCAACAAATGGCGACCAGTGAATTACGAACAGAGAAAAACACAGGGCTAACCTTAGTTATTGCTGCTAATTATGGCGGTCATCGAGATATTACTTTAGCGATGCAAGAAATTGCGCAACAAGTTAAAGCAGGTGATTTGCAGCCAGAAGAGATTAATGAAGATTTAATTGCGGCTCAATTATCGATTCCTGACTTATCTGAACCTGATTTATTCATACGGACAGGGGGAGAGAAGCGCGTTAGTAATTTCTTGTTATGGCAGATGGCTTATACAGAATTTTATTTTACAGATAAATTTTGGCCTGATTTTAATGCAGAAGCAATGCAGGATGCTGTGCATGATTTTTCAACGCGACAGCGTCGATTTGGGCGCACGAGCGAACAAGTTGAAAACCCTTCAGAAACAAATTAAATTGTTTTATTTTAAACACTTAAACTTATAATAATAAAAATATGTTACTACAACGCGTTATTACAGCCTCGGTTTTAGCCCCCTTAGTCGTCTTGGCTATCTTCCAATTACCTCATTTATATTTTTCATTTCTTTGGGCTGCTGTTGTATTAGCGGCAGCATGGGAGTGGACCAATTTAGCAGACGTGAAGTCAACATTAGTAAAGATCCTTTTCTTAGTCTTAATGTTAATCCCAATGGCTATCCTACAATTCTGGACTCAAACATTAGAAATAATCGCGCAAATAGCAAACTGGCCTGAAATAAGAAATCAATCAGGGTTAATTGAGTGGTTAGTTGTGCCGCCTGCGCTATTTTGGCTTTGGGTGATGACTAAAATTCGTAAAGCGGGTGGTGATTTACTAGAAACAAAAATGTCGACCACTAAAAAATTACTTTTGGGCGCTTTTATACTGCTTTCAGCCTGGTTATTTTTAGCGCGTCTTATTGTTTTAGAAGAACCCATCATGACGCTGTACTTATTTTTGTTGATTTGGTCGGCTGATATTGGTGCGTACTTTGCTGGCAAAAAGTTTGGTAAAACAAAATTAGCAATAGAAATTAGCCCAGGAAAAACACTAGAAGGCATGTACGGTGCTTTAATTGCAGCCGTCGTCGTCAGCTTAGTGTTTACGCTATACAGTGGTATGTGGGTGTTGTATATGGCTGATTTTATTCTGCTTTCAGTCATTACCGTGCTGGTTTCAATTTATGGTGATTTATTTTTTAGTGCCGCTAAACGTATCCGTGGTGTAAAAGATAGCGGGACTATTTTACCAGGGCATGGTGGTTTATTAGACCGCTTAGATAGCATTATTGCTGCCGTTCCCATATTTTATGCAGGTGTTTGGCTTATTCGGTGGATGGGGCAGGCGCAAGGCATAGCTTAAAGCATGATTGCTTGTAAGCTTATATTGATAGACAGTTTAAATTTTAGGTGGAAGTAGCTATATGAAAGGTATTTGTGTTTTAGGGGCAACAGGCTCCATTGGTGTTAGTACATTAGATGTTGTAAAACGCCATTCAGATTTATATAAAGTAATTGCTTTAACTGCAAATACCAATATTGATGTGCTTTTTGAGCAATGTCTTGAGTTTAAACCTGAAGTTGCTGTTGTGGTTAATGAGCAAAAAGCAGCTGAATTTAAAGCAAAAATTGTTGGCACAGCGATTGCTGAAATGTCCGTTTTAATGGGCGCAGAAGCGTTGGTTGAAGTAGCTATATTAGACAATGTCGATTCTGTTATGGCTGCAATTGTAGGGGCAGCTGGGTTATTATCAGCATTAGCCGCTGCAAAAGCAGGTAAAACCGTTTTATTAGCAAATAAAGAATCACTGGTTATGTCAGGTGATATTTTTATGCAAGCGATTAAAGAATCAGGGGCAAAATTATTACCGATTGATAGTGAGCATAATGCTATTTTTCAGTGTATGCCTGCTGGGTATGTTGCTGGGCAAGATGCACCTGAGGCACGACGCATATTATTGACCGCATCAGGCGGTCCTTTTAGAACAACCCCTGTTGAAGAGCTACATGATGTAACCGTTGCTCAAGCAGTTGCGCATCCTAAATGGAGCATGGGGCGTAAAATTTCAGTTGATTCAGCGACCATGATGAATAAAGGCTTAGAGTTAATTGAAGCGTGCTTATTATTTAATATGCAGCCAGACCAAATTCAAGTGGTTATTCATCCTCAAAGTATCATTCATTCAATGGTTGATTATGTCGATGGTAGCGTTTTAGCGCAAATGGGGAATCCTGATATGCGTATTCCTATTGCACATGCAATGGCATGGCCAGAACGCTTTGATTCCGGTGTTGCACCATTGGATATTTTTGCAGTGAAGCACATGGATTTTGAGCCTGCTAGTTTAGAGCGCTTTCCTTGTTTACGTCTTGCCATTGAAGCGATTAAAGCAGGTGGCATTATGCCGACGGTTTTAAATGCTGCTAATGAAATTGCAGTCGAGTCATTTTTAGATGAAAAAATTCGCTTTACCGATATTCCGGTTATTATCGAAAAAAGCATGGCTGAATTTACTGCCACTGAAGCAGATTCACTAGAGCATATTTT
>DAOUSK010000161.1 GCA_030627265.1 Methylococcaceae bacterium | reverse complement strand
ACCTTTAGCAAACTCCTTTGCTGCCGCTTTATGATGTTTACCGGCTTCTCTGTTTTCCTTTGCGGCTATTTTATGGGACTCAATCGCCATTTCATGATGTTTGACCATCATTTCGTGTTTTTTTACATCAGCATTTTCTTTTGCTAGAGCGGGTGTTACTCCACCGACAAAAGTTGTAAGTGACGTAATTAAAACGGCGTTTAATATTGGTTGGATATTCATAATAAAATCCTCATTTAGTGTCAATATTTAGCCTAGATGCTTTTAGGTTGTCTGAAAACATTGGGATCATTTTAATTTTCACCTCCTAAGGTATGGTTAATGAATGGATAGGGAGAGCGAGGAAATAATAGATTACAATCAATGTATTGGTGTTATTTTATGCGCTCAGCTATGAACAATAAGAGCGTCAATCTGCTGTATTTTTCTTTGGCGTGTTTGCATTAAATAGTCAGATAAAGGGTAGCTAACGCACCAATATTCCTTAAAAATTATAAGGCTGAGCCGCTTCAAAACCATGAACCTTGGCTTTAGGATTAAATGTTGGCACTTGCCAAGGTTGAGAATCTTCGCCACTTAAAAAGCTAGCGAGCCATAGCGCTTGTTTTCTAATCGGTAAAACATAGGCGTATAGTTTATTGTCTGGCAGTTCAGCCACATCTCCCAGTGCATAAATATTTGGGTCAGTCGATTGTAAATAACGATCAACTTTTATGCCTCGATTAGTGTCTATATCTGCATCTTGCGCTAGTTTTATTCTGGGTTTAAAGCCACAGGCAAGAATGACGGCATCAAATTTGTATGGCTGATCATTAGATGTTATGCAGATTTTATCTGGGCAAGGTAAGATTGATTGTACTGATTGATTGAATAGTACGGAGAGCTGTTGCGCCTGTATAACGCTTAATAAATGTTCTGAATCTTGTTCGCAGAGTTGGCGCTCCATTAAACGATCCATCATATGAAAGATCGTGACTGTATCGTCGACCATTGCTAGGTCAGAGGCGACTTCACAACCAATTAAGCCGCCGCCCACGATTGCCCATTCAGGAGTGTGGCCATTTTTTCGTTGTTTACTTTGAAAGTTTTGTAATTGCCTTAAGTCAGTCAGACTATTAAAAAGAAAAAAATGGTCACGGTAAGGCAGGAGTGGCGGTGGAATAAAAGCTTCTGATCCGGTAGCTATAATGAACCGGTCATATTCATAGATGTGTGTTTCGCCCTCTTTACTGGTATGAACCTGCTGATTATGACGATCAATACTAGACACGCTAATATTTTCAATAATCTGTATGTTTTTTTTGCGTATTTCTGCGAAGGATTTTATGCTTATGGATTGCTCGATATCTGCATTAGAAAATCCTCGAGAAAGCATGGGGCGAGAGTAGTAATTACCACTCTCTAAAGTCAATACGGTGATGTTTGCATCAGATAATTGACGCATCTTTTCGGCAAATGTAATGCCTGCTATGCCTGAACCAATAATAACAATATTCATGGCTTTTCTCCTTTGAGAGAGTGACTTAAATTAAGTCATGTATCTGCTTCTAGATGAAAAGCTGTATAAATTAAAGGAATTGAGAGTTTGTTTTCAGCTTATTTTATTAAATAGCACTGGGCGACTCATCTGTGCGAGCTTGAATTGTGGGTCTAAGAGTCAATTAATACCAATCTCAATTATTTGTTTATGTTTATCGCGTATATTCACCTCTAATGACATTGTAATTTCAGTCTTTAGGTGTGCTCTCATTTATTAAGCCATAGCCAAATATAATGATTTTTTAGCATGTAGATAAAGTAATTTCTTCACCTACGCGGGCAAATGTTTGCAGTTCTAAAGCCTGATTCACCCTACGTGTTGAATTTTTTAATACACGATTCTAATCTTCCAGTTGCTGCAACCCATCCAAATACCATTTAGATTGCAAGCTGTTTTTAGGCTTAATAAAGGTCCAAACTTCGCGTACTTGCGTAGCACTTGAACCCGCCTCTTCACGTAATAAGCTATCAAAAATGACGGTGGCTTCTAACTCAGTATTTAATTCACGAACTTCAAGCAATTCAGCTTCAATATTGAGAACTTCAGTTTTATTTTCATCAGTTGAAGCGTGGATTTGCGTTTGAATTTCTGCGAAAACCTTATCTGTTGTTAATCCGCGAATTTCAGAAACATCTTTATTATCCCAGGCGGCTTGCAACATTTTGTAAGCACCTTTTGCACCGTCTAAAAAATCGGCTTCATTAAAGTCTTTCGGTAGAACTAAAGGTTGTTCAATAGATTCATTTTGGATGGCGACTGGAGCGGCTTCAAATTTTGGACTGCTTTTTTTATTAGAAAAAATATCGGTATTAAAATCAGCTGCTTTAGCGCTTGTTGTAGCATTATCATTGTTACGTTGATAGTTTCTGGTGCTAAGTGGGTCTGGTTGGCTTCGGTTGCTTTTATTGGCTGTGCTAAAAACGGGGCGCGGTGATTGTTTGTTTGCTTTGGCTGCGAACAGTTTAAATAACAAGTAGGCAACCCCACCGAACATTAAAATATCCATGAAATTGAAGTTTTCAAAAGCCCCACCAAAAAAGAGCGACCCTAATAAACCGCCTAAAGCTAAGCCGCCTAGCATGCCCATTAAACCACCGCGGCGCGACATAGACTGTCGGGCAGTTTGGTTTTGCTGGCTGGCTTGTTTTTGGCTAGCTGTTTTTTTAGTGCTGCTTGCTTTGCGTGAATAAGATTTACTATAGGATGACTTGCTACCAAAGGAGCGAGCACCACCAAAACGCTTGGCTTCTGCATCTGAAATACCAGCAAAAGATAAAGTAACCGCAATAGCGAGGGTGAAAAATAATCCGGAAATTTTATTCATAAAAATATTAGGGTCTCTTAATAAAAAATTAATCGTTAATATATTGAACTTTCGTACTGCCAGGAGTTGCTATGATTGTTCCTAATGAAAATGCTTGCTCACCTAAGCTATTTAATAGCTCTAATGTGGCTGCTTCATCTTCTTCTGCAACACAAACAATCATGCCGATACCGCAGTTAAACGTGAGTAGCATATTATCTAAAGTGACATTGCCTTGCTCTTGTATCCATTTGAAAATAGCGGGGAACTGCCATGCGTTCAAGTTAACTTCAGCGCTTAAACCTTCAGGTAATACGCGAGGCACATTTTCTGTAATGCCGCCGCCAGTGATATGCGCCATTGCATGCACAGGCATTTGACTAGCTAGCTTTAGTAAGTTTTTAACATAGATACGCGTTGGCTCTAATAAATGATCGGCAAGTGGCTTGCCGTCTAGGTCACTTGCTAAATCGACTTTACTACGCTCAATAACCTTGCGAATTAAGGAGTAGCCATTGGAATGAGGACCAGAAGAAGCAATACCAATTAATTTATTGCCTGCGGCGACTTTGCTGCCATCAATAATATCGGCTTTTTCTACAATGCCAACACAAAAACCTGCGAGGTCATATTCGCCGTCGGTGTACATGCCTGGCATTTCAGCGGTTTCACCACCCACAAGCGCAGCGCCTGCTAATTCGCAACCTTTGCCTATTCCTTTAATGACTTGTTCGGCGGTATCAACATCAAGCTTTCCTGTGGCAAAATAATCTAAGAAAAATAGAGATTCTGCACCTTGGACAATAATGTCGTTGACGCACATGCCAACTAAATCTATGCCGATGGTGTCATGTTTGTTTAAATCAAAAGCTAATTTTAATTTTGTGCCTACACCGTCGGTACCAGAGACTAAAATAGGCTGTTTGTAACGATCTAGGGGGAGTTCAAACATGGAACCAAATCCACCTAGGCCTGACATTACGCCAGGAATTTTAGTTCTTGAGGCGATGGGTTTTATGCGCTCAACAAGGCTATTACCTGCATCTATATCTACGCCGGCACTTTTGTAACTTAAACTCTCTTGATTTTGTTCGCTCACGAGTATTCTCTTATGGATCGATTTAAATTATAGTTAGCAGTATTGTACAAGACATAATTAAGGATATGAAATTGCTTAGTCGGATTTTGATGATTTGCCTGCTTTTT